>JAAYGI010000087.1 GCA_012727815.1 Erysipelothrix sp. | reverse complement strand
GATAAACTAATACGTATACTACTCAGTGCTTCTTTATCACTCAGTCCTGCTGCTTTTAATACCCTTGATGGTTTATTTGATTCTGAGTGACAAGTACTTCTTGCACTCACATAAATCCCATTTGAGTTTAAGGCATTCATCATAATCTCTGATCCTACATTTTCAATTGATAAATTGAATATATAAGGCGTCCCATTTTTAGGTGTGGTAATTTTAATACCTTGAATTTTTTCAAATGTATTATATAGGGTTTTCCATAATGATTCAATATGCTTAATGTGTTTATCATGATCCTCTTGCGCAAGTCTTAGAGTTTTTGAGAAAACTATTGCTGAGATTGAATCTAATGTCCCACCTCGTATACCAAATTCTTGTTGCCCTGATGGAATCAGGGGTACAAATGGAACTCTATCTTTTTTAATGAGTAGTCCACTTCCCTTTAAGCCACCTAATTTATGGGCTGATATTGAAACAGTATCAATCTGTTTCATATCGAAAGGTATTTTTGTTATTGCTTGGATTGCATCAACATGGAAATAAGCACTTGAATATTTTTTAATCACTTGTGCATACTCTGAAACTGGAAATATACTTCCTATTTCATTATTGATAGCCATCATTGCCACAAGTACTGTATCACTTCTTAGTGCTTTTTTCAGTTTTGATACATCAACAAAGCCTTCTTTGTTGACCTCAAGTCTTTCTACTTCATAACCAAATATTGTTTCTAATTGATTTAAGGTATCATCTACAGATGCATGTTCTACATTCGATGCAATGATATGCTTTTTATCTGGATTTGCAAAAGCAATACCTTTAATTGCACTTACATTGGACTCACTACCACCTGATGTGAATATCACTTCATGGGGTAATACACCCAATTGCTTAGCCAAGCTCTCTCGTGATTGCTTGACCAAACCTGAAACACGCTGACCCATAGCGTGCAGTGAGTCAGCGTTTCCGTAATAATCTTTCATTAATGTATTTACATCTTTTATTATTTCTTTATGAATTGGAGTCGTGCTTGCACTATCCAAATATATAGCTTTAATATGCGCTTCTTGCATTATTTTTAATCATCTCCTCATAGGATGAGTTTGGTCTAAACTTTTCAATTGCATTAATAATCATTTTTAAACTTTGTGTATATTCTCCATTGTTGAAAGCAAGTTCTGCTTTAGTTAGTTCAGATTCTATACTTGGTACATATGCTCTATATTTATTTGCATATACAATAGAATTTTCACACATATCTACTACACCCACTAAGTTATTAACATTGTTATGTAATTGGTAAATGTAATCAATTGCTTCAGCAACAGTACCGTTTAAACTTGTGATATCTAAGACATCATCATTTAAGATATCGTTAATCTGTGATACATATGTGCGTGATTTTTCTAAATCATGGACATATCTTTCAGATATTGATGGTAATGAACGCTTCTTAATACGTACCTCAACATCATTAATAATTAAGTATAGTTTACGTAGTTGTTGTTGTGCTCTTATTTCATCAGCGTTGGCTTGTGATACTTTATTAATCAGATCATAGAATGGCTTTGTTGATGCATCTAATTTTTCAATTAATGCATTCATTGCTTGAAGTTGAACTAAAGATGATTCTTCATTTTCAGTAAACTTTTCTTCTATATCTAATCTGATTGCTTCAATTTCAGACGCAAGTGCTGTATGTTGTTTTACTTCTTCATTAAAGTTTGCAAATTCAAATCTTGCATCAAATTTTGGCGCATCTTCAACAAGTGCTGCCACACCTTGAGTATAGTCTTCAATGATAGAGAATGATGATTGCATTTTATCGCGCATTTCAATGTTTGCTGCGATTTCTTTTTCAATATTTTTATTTAGTGTTTCAAGAGTATTATGAGATTCATTCAATCCAACTTCTGCTTGTTCTAAATCCAGTAGGCTGATGTCTTTTAAATTTTCTTTTACTTTTTCTGTAACAAATATAATTGTTTTTGGTACATCTAAATGTCCTAAATAGACATTATAAGTCTTTGATTCTTGGAATGTCTTAGAGACTTGTTCCAATAAATGAGGTATTGCACCCTTTGCAAGATCATATAGTTTTGGAACTTCATCCAACTTCTCTTTAAATAATCCCAATTCAAGTGATATATCACTACTAAGTTCTTTTGCCTTCTCATAATCAGATGCAAACATCCACTCCTCAAACTGAGAGAATTTGTTTTCTACTTCTTTTGCTTCTTTCTCCAGTACATCAAGACTGTTACCATATAATAATGCATTGTTTGCAAGTCTTGATTTATCTTGTCTAAATGCATCCTTTAATTTAGTAATTTCTTCTCTTTGAGAAATCTCTTCTTCTAACATCTTGTCTAATCTATGATCTAGTGTTCCTGTTAAGCTTTCAGCATCAGTTATTAGCATCTCCAAATCTTCTGTAAGACTTGATGCATTTTTTAATTTTCCTACTGATAAAGCATCATCAACATCCTCAAGAATAAGACTGATTTCTTCATGTCTTTTTTCTAAATCTGAATAGTCGTTTTTTATACGTTGTAATTCATTATCTATATTAGGATTAATTTTAGCGATATTTGTAGCTTTATTTAATTTAAATGATATTGGTATACTTATACAATTGTTATAAGCTATCTCACAATTGGATATCCTTCTATTCAATTGTTTCTTTTTAATGATGCGTAAAAAAGCAAATACTACGATAAGTAGCATCGCAATCCCAAGCCCAGCTAACACCCACGGTGTTTTCAAAAATTCCATTATTCCCTTAATACTCATATCATTCACCTCATATTGTTTATATTGTACCATAATTATGCATATATGTATGATATTAATTGACTTTAAGTCTATCTTATCCTATTATTATTAAGCGGTTAGCATAGCAGCATGTAAAGTCATAAACCATAGTTTGTATTCGCGGCAGAATTCCTAGTACCCTAGCTGTTAGGTGGAAGAGATTAAGTCAAACTCAACTTATGATAATTTACAACCTTGTCTATGACACGCAACAGGAGGTCAGTATGGCAAGAATTAAAGGACCCGTTTGGAAAAAATCACGTCGTTTAAGCTTCTCAGTTTTAGAAACTGGTGAAGAACTAACAAAACGTAACTATCCACCTGGGCAACATGGAAACGCACGTCGTGCGAAATTAAGTAACTATGGACTACAATTACGTGAGAAACAACGTATTCGTTTCATGTATGGTGTAACAGAGAAGCAATTCTTTAACACATACAAACGTGCAGTTAAAATGGAAGGTGTTACAGGCGAGAACTTCTTGAATCTTTTAGAATCAAGATTAGATAACGTTGTATACCGTATGAACCTAGCACGTACACGTCGTGGAGCAAGACAACTTGTAAACCACGCACACATCTTAGTTGATGGTAAAAAAGTAGACATTCCTTCATTTACAGTAAAACCTGGACAAACAATTGAATTACGTGAAAGATCACGTAACCTTGAGTCTGTTAAGGATGCACTGGGAGTGAATGTAAGTCGCGCAGACTTTGTAACATTTGATGAAGACGCAATGAAAGGTACTTTTGTTCGTTTACCAGAACGTTCAGAGTTAAACCAAGAAATTACAGAAGCATTAGTTGTTGAATTCTACAACCGATAAGATTAAGAAAAGGAAACCTATATGGTTTCCTTTTTTTATATCCTTATGACTTATGTTTAATAATAGAGTATTTTTGTTTGTGATATGAAAGCATGTAAGTTATACTGTATTTATTAGAAAAGAGGTTGTTTATGGATTGGTTCATGGATTTAGCACCGGTAACACAAGCGTTACTGGCAACACTGTTTACATGGAGTGTAACAGCACTGGGATCAGCGACTGTTTTCTTCTTTAAAAAAATAAATCAGAATGTATTAAATGCTATGTTAGGTTTTGCAGCGGGAGTTATGATTGCAGCAAGTTTTTGGTCATTACTTGACCCTGCTATAGAAATGGCTGAGGCAATTGGACAGAACAAAGTACTGATTGCTGCTGGTGGTTTTCTAAGTGGTGGTCTCTTCTTATTTATTGCAGATAAGATTATCCCTCACCTTCACCGTAGTGACAAACCACTGGAAGCTGAAGGTATAAAAACTCAATGGCAAAGATCAGTACTTCTTGTACTTGCCATTACTCTGCATAATATTCCAGAAGGTTTAGCTGTAGGTGTTGCATTTGGTGCAGCAGCTTATGGATTACCAGGAGCTACTTTAGCTGGTGCAATTGTTCTTGCGGTTGGTATTGGACTTCAAAACTTTCCTGAAGGGGCTGCTGTTTCAATTCCTTTGAGACGTGAAGGTTTCTCTAGACGAAAAGCATTCTTTTACGGACAAGCATCGGGTATTGTTGAACCCTTTGCAGGTGTATTGGGAGCTTATGCTGTGCTATCTATGCAATCTATCCTACCTTTCGCCCTGGCCTTTGCAGCAGGAGCCATGATATATGTCGTTGTTGAAGAATTGATACCTGAAGCCAATATGGGTTCAAGTCACTCTAACATTGAGATTGCTACAATTGGTTGTATGATTGGATTTACAGTCATGATGATCCTTGATGTTGGTCTCAGTTAAAATAAATCACAATATAACTAATTTATTATAAGTAAAAAGTCTTCCATCGGAAGACTTTTTCTCTTTATAAATATTAGATTATATTAGTTTGTTATTAAACTGTATCTTAATTCTAATTCTTCAAGTGTAAGTTTGTTTTCGATAACATAACGATTACGACCACTTCTTCTACATGTATCAGAACATGCTCTTAAGTATTTCGCCTCTGTTTCCTCACTCATTAACATTTGACGATTACAATCAGGATTTGCACAGTTAACATAGCGTTCACATGGCTCTGATGTGTAGTAATCTTTTCCAACAACTGTAGGTTCTACTCTATTTACAGGAACAGAGATACGTTGATCAAATACATAAAGTTGTCCATCCCATAGTTTCCCTTGGACTTCTTCATCATAACCATATGTTACAATACCACCTTCAAGTTGATTAACATCCTCAAAGCCTTCTTCTTTTAACCACCCAGAAAACTTCTCACAACGTACACCACCTGTACAGTAAGTAAGTATTTTCTTGCCTTCTAAGAGTTCATCATTCTCCTTAATCCATTGTGGTAAGTCTCTAAACACTCTAATATCAGGTCTTATTGCACCTCTGAAGTGTCCTAAGTCATATTCATAATCATTACGTGCATCTAATACTACTGTATTTTCATCTTGCATATATTCATAGAATTCACTTGGTTTTAAATATGTTCCTGTTACTTCTAAAGGATTAACATCTTTTTCTAATCCTAAGTTAACAAGTTCATTTTTAACTCTAACATGCATCTTTGAAAATGCATGTTTATCTTCATAATCCATTTTAAACGGCATATCTTTAAACATAGGATCTTGATTCATTGCATCAATATATCCCTGAGTTTGTTCAATTGTTCCTGATACCGTACCATTCATTCCTTCAGAAGATATAATAATACGACCCAGTAACCCTAAATCTGTACACAACTTATAATGTGCATCTCTAAATGCTTGTGTATCTTCAATATCTACATAATGATAATATAATAACACTCTATAATCTTTAACCATTTTTTCTCCTTATAAACCCCAATTAGGCTCTTATACATTTATTTATATGGTGAATAAACTGTATTTACATACAGACCATAAGTTTAACAATTAGATTTCGATATGATATATCCATAACTATCCTACTTATTATAGACTAAAGAGTTAGATATTTAAACTTATATACCTATGTTTTTCACAAGTATTTTGATGGTTTTATTTAATTTTTTATATGCTTAAGTTCGTTAGTCTTTACACAAAGAATTCCTTAAGTTTGATGTATAAAAAAAAGGACTTATGTCCTTTTTAATATCGATATAATAACTTTTTGAAGACTATCCCCATACTGATTCCTACAACAGATATCAACAAATAAATTGCACCATTGGGATTACTAAATCCTCCAATTACAATTAACGATGATCCCCATATTGCAAGAATTGGAAAGATTAAACCATATATGCGTCCATGCTCCCCTGTCTTTATAAAATCCACTATCACCTTCACAAATAGTGATATGTAGAATATATACATTAAAACAATTGGTAGACTGTCAATTTGCAAATGACTAAAGTCAAAGAATCCGGTCTTTATTTTAAAGACACTCAGTGCATGTAATAGAATCCATATTAATGTAAATATAAAAGCAATCACACTTGATAAGATAGAGACTTCATACTTTGAATGAATCTTTGTAAGTTTATCAAATCGTTTATCATCTTCTCTAAGAGCCAGTGCATAAGGTAATCTTATATAACCAAGAACCAAACCATTAACAGCTCCTAATATAGACATAAATACCAGTGCATATACTATATTTACACCTATAGGACCAAATAAGTCACTCACTATATAACCTACTGAAGCATCTCCCAGTTCCATTACTACTGCAGGACCTAACATGGCATTGATGCCTAGAAAGTATAATAAATAGACACACAATATCATAAGTGGTGCTAAGACCAATGCCATAGATAAGTTCTTTTTAGGATTCTTAATCTCATGTGCAATTGAAGGGGCTACAAACCAGCCATCAAATGAAAAGGCACATGCTATCAAACCATGGAATAAACCATTTGATGAAATATTTGTGGTGACACTAACAAGATTAGACTTACTCCCAAAAATAAAACCTAGAAAGGCAAGTCCCAAGACAGCAGCAAGCTTTATAACAAGTGATATACTTTGAAACTTACCAGCACTTCTTGTTGAAAAAATATTAAACAAATAGGTTGAAACCATTATAACAAGTGTAAATATCCAAATTCGTGGATCGGTTGGATTTGTGATACCAAATACCAAACCTAAGTATATAGCTGCGACAAAAGATAATATTGCAACAATGGCTGGAAAATAAAAGACAGTTTGAAACCATCCTGCTATAAAACCCCACATATCCCCCCAAGCCATCTCACTATATGTAATAAGGCCACCAGCTTTGGTTTCTTTACGCGCATACAAAGATACTGTTAGACCACCAAAGATAATTCCAAAGGCAGATACAACCCACAGCAAGACCCCTAAAGCTACAGAACCACCGGTTGCAAATAAAACATCATCCACCTTAAAGAAGATACCTGAACCAATTACAATTCCTGATATCATTGAGACAGTCGTAAAGAGTCCAAATTTTTCTTCTTGATTTTCTTTATTCATTAGGCTCTCAACTTAATCATTGATTCTAATATTTGAACAGTATTTGTTGCTGCACCTTTACGTATATTATCAGCAACACACCATAGGTTTAATCCATTTTCAAGAGACTTATCTAAACGTATTCTTCCAACATATACATCATCTGTACCGTTTGCATCTTCTGCAATTGGGTAATCAGGTAAATCAATTACTTTTATACCTGGTGATGCTTTTAAAGTTTTGTTTAATAATTCTAAATCAATCGGTCTTTCGCATTCAATATTCATAGAAATTGAGTGTGAATTTTCAACTGGCACTCTTACCGCTGTTGCAGTAACTGGTAAATTTGGTAGATTTAAAATCTTACGTGTTTCATAAATCATTTTCAATTCTTCTTTTGTATAACCATCTTCATCAAATACATCAATTTGTGGTAATACGTTGTTATAGATTGGTCGTGAAAATTGCTTAACTTCTTTATTCACCAAATCTGACACTCCACCAACACCCGCACCTGAAACAGCTTGGTAAGTTGTATATGCTACTCTTTTTAATCCAAATAGATTATGAATTACTTTTAGTGGTAACATACTTTGAATTGTTGAACAGTTTGGATTCGCAATCAATTTTGCATCTTCCTTAATATCTTGTTCATTCACTTCAGGAACAATTAAGGGTACATCCTCAAACATTCTAAAATGTGAACTGTTATCAATAACTGTAATCCCCGCTTTGTTAGCGATGGGTATAAACTTCTCTGAAATACTACCACCTGCTGCAAACAGTGCATATTGAATATCTTTACCTTCAAATACTTCTGGTGTTAATTCTTCAATAATATAATCTTTACCTTTAAAGTTGATTGTATTCCCCGCTGATCTTGCAGATGCTAAAAAATAGATATGATCTATTTTATCAAATCGTTCGTCTAATACTTCTCTAATTTTCTCTCCTACCATACCGGTAGCTCCAATAATTGCAATATTTAACATAATACGCCTCCTGTACTGCTAGTATTATATCATAAAAGGGCGAATTAACCGCCCTTTTATCTTTTACTATTCTATTCCTCAAATGGATTAAATGCTTCTAACTCTTCTGTTGTTTTACTGTTTTCTGGTGTGAATTCTGGAATTTCTATCTTAACATTTCCATTTAGATTCCATAACATGAAACCAATACTTGAAGTTGTTGTAGTTTCAATGTTTGAACCTTCAAGAGTTGTTTTTGTCGTTGTATCAATTTCAACATTGATCAAGCGTCCCTTGCTATCTAAGAACAATTCAATTTCAAATGTTCCTGTAGCATCTGTAATGTCATCTGCACTGATATCATCTGATAGGATTTCACTTGCTTCAACTTTTTCTTGGTATGTTTTAAGGAATTTATTCATATCAGCATCTTGCATTGATAATTTAATCTTTTTACCTTTTTCATCACCTGCTGGTGTTGTAAGTGTTTGATCTTCAGTTATTTCAATGTTTTTAGCATCTACTGTTTCATTGATAGTTTCATTAAGGATTCTAACCATTTCAGCCATATATTCTTTAACATCTAAATCTGCTTCTGCTTCTTCATCTTCTACTAAATCAGAAAGGTTACTTAAGATATAAATATCTCCCAGTCCCATAAGTTGTGTTAAGAATGGAACTTGTAATGCAAGTTGATCTTTATCTGCAAATAAAGCTACATTTACATCCATCCCTAAGATTGTTGCTTTTAAAGTTGCCGCTGTTTTTTCAGCTTTTAAATCTGCTTTTAATTCACCTGATAAATTAATACCAGCCGCTCCCGCGAATAAATCATCAGGATCTACTTCTCCACCTTCAACGCTTGTGTCCATTTTAAAGGATGCCTCAAAGGATGTGTATTCTTGCACATTTGTAAGTGCATCTACAAGTTGCTCTTTAGGACTTTTCTCTTTTGCCTTACCACAAGCTGTTAATACTAACAAAGCCAATAGTACTATTGCACTTTTCTTAAATAAATTTTTCATAATCTGCCTCCCTGCGCGTATGCGCCTAATCTTACATTTACATTACCATTTATTTAAAACATAATAAAGGATACTCTATTATATTATGAAAAAAGGAACCAGTTTCCTGGTTCCTAATTATTATTCGCTTAAATATTCATTAAGTTCTGCTAAGTATTCATTACGAGATTCTTCTAGATGCACTGTATCACAGTGAATCCAGCGTGTATTTTCAATACCTACTGTTGCAAAGATACCAGCAATCATAACATTTTCAATTGGATCTCCTATATTTTTGAAGATTACTTTATCAATGTTTGCTGTAGTAAATACAGCTGATTCTTTAATATCTAATAAACCTAAAAGATTATGATCTGAATCTTGAGTGTATGTAGTACCTTTTAGAAGTATTTTGTCCATAAATCCTTTTAAGATAGCTGGTAAACCATACCACCAAATTGGGAAGATAAAGATTACTTTATCAGCAGCCTTTAATCTATGTACATAATCCTCTGCTTTAGGATCTGCATATTCACCCTTAGCAAACACTTTTAAGTCAGATACATGCATTACAGGATTAAATTCATCCTTATGCAAGTCTATAACATCTACATGTTCACCTTTTGCTTCAAGTTTTTCTATTGTCATTTGCAACACATGGTGGTTGAAGCTTCCATCCCATGGGTGTGCATATATTATTAGTGTTTTCATAATTCACCTTCCACTAAATAGTATATTAGACTCTTTAGTAGATTACAATAGAATTTACAATATTTGATCTAAGAATTGTTTTGTTCGTTCTTCTTGTGGATTGTCTAGTACTTCCTCTGGTGTCCCTTGTTCAACAATAACCCCAGCATCCATAAAGACAATACGATCGGAAACATCTTTAGCAAAACTCATTTCATGAGTTACAATAACCATTGTTTTTCCACGTTTTGCTAATTTTTTAATAACATTCAAGACCCCCTTTACAATCTCAGGATCAAGTGCAGATGTGGGTTCATCAAATAACATGACATCAGGTTTCATCGCCAATGCACGTGCTATTGCAACGCGTTGTTTTTGACCGCCTGATAATTTATCTGGATAACTCTCATCTTTATTCTCAATACCAACATCATCTAAAAGTTTACGACCAAAGGCATTTGCCTCAGTTTGTGACATAAGCTTTAATTTTACAGGTGCAAGTGTAATATTTTCAAGAACATTTAAATGTGGAAAGAGGTTGAAGTGTTGAAACACCATACCAATCTTTTTCCTATGTGTTGTCAGTTCCTTTGGATTTGAAGTCATCAGTATGTCTTCAAAATAGATTGAACCATCTGTTGGTTCTTCCAAACGGTTGATACATCTTAGTAAGGTAGATTTACCACTTCCTGATGGACCAATAATACAAACAACTTCATTTTCTTGAATTGATAAATCAACTTCTTTAAGAACCAAATTATCACCATAATATTTAACAAGTTTCTGTATGTCTATAATTTTATTCATGAGAAACCCTCTTTTCAATATATCTACCTAAATATGAAAGTGGCACGATCATTACAAGATATAATAATCCAACAACAGTCCACACCTGTAAGGTATAAGATGCACTACGTGCAATAATAATTTGACCTGTTCTTACAATTTCAGCAAAACTAATAACAGATATAATAGATGTATCTTTTAAAGATATAATAAATTGATTGATAATTGAAGGGGTCATAATACGTAGTGCTTGGGGTAAAACAACTTCCTTCATCGTCATATTAGAGTCCAGACCCAAACTAAGCGAAGCTTCAGTTTGTCCTTTATCAATTGCTAATATACCACCTCGAATAATCTCCGCCATGTAGGCCCCTGCATTTAAACTTAGTGCCACAACACCTGCTGTGAATACTGTAAATCTAAAATTGACAAATCCAATCCCTTGGATGCCTTGTGGTATTCCAAAATAAACAAACATAATCAATACAATCATGGGAACTCCACGAAAGATATCAACGTATACTCGTCCTATAAATTTTAATATTTTATATTTTGATAAGCTCATAAGACTAATTAGAAGTCCTAACAGCGTCGCAAACAATAAAGAGACGACTGTCATCTTTAAAGTATTGCCTAGCGCTGAGAGTAAGACTTCATAATTGTCCGCAAACACCTTAATAATACCCATTAATAATCAACCTATCTATTTTGTATATGTATCTTTAATATCATCAAATGTACCGTCTTCTTTTAATGCTTTTAATCCAGCATTAAATTTACTTAACAGTTCATCGTTTTTACCTTTTAAAACAGCAAATCCATATGGAGTTGGGGATGTTTTAACAGACTCAACTTTTTTAAGAGCAACGCCTGAATGTTTGATGTTGTAATCTAAGATTGGCTCATCTTCAAATGCTGCTGCTGAGTTCCCCAAGACAACATCTTGGTACATTACTGGTGATGATTCGAAATATGTTGTTGTAAATCCATATTCATCTTTTACAGATTCAGCATAAGCTGCACTTGTTGTACCATCTTTAACAGCTACTGATTTTCCACGTAGCCCTTCAAGATCTGTAATGTCTGAATCTTTCTTAACACCCATTGTTACATAGACTTCGAAGTATGGTTCTGAAAAATCATACTTTTCTTTACGTTCATCACTAATACTCATACCAGCTATTAAACCATCTGCTTGGCCAGTCTCAAGTGCTGTTAGCGCTGCTGAGAATCCAACAGACTGTAGATCAATTTCAAACCCTTCTTTATCGGCAATCGCTTTGATTAAATCAACGTCAATACCGACGAATTCATTTTTATCATTTGTAAATTCAAATGGTGCAAATGCAGTATCTGTTACAATGATATATTTATTCGGGTCTTGTTTTGATGTACACCCCGTTAATATTAATAGTAGCGTTGTCGCTACGAGTAGTATCTTTTTCATTCCAATACCTCCTTAGTAATGCTAATTATAGGCGATATTGTAAAGATATTCAAGCGGTTTGAAACCTTTTCATAAAATGTAAGGTGTTTTCATTTGCGTCAGAAAAGATTTTTCATGCAATATAACATCTATTTAGAAGACTTTATGGAGATAGCGCAAAATATATATTTTGATTTAATAATAAACAAGCTATACTATACTTATACAAAAGGAGACTGAAGATGAAAATTTTAAACAGAAATGAAGTAGATATCAATACTACTTGGAACTTAAAAGACTTATACAATACCTTGGAAGACTTTAACAAAGACTTAGAAAGTGTTGTCACTGAGATTGACTCATTTAATAAAAACTATGAAGGTACAATTACTACAGCACAAAATGCTGTAGATGCATTAAATATCAATGCAAAGCTTATTGAGAAGATTACACGTCTTTCAACATATGTATCTTTATATAACTCTGAAGATCAAAGTAACAATGACGCAATGGAATTAAGTGGTAGATTAGGATTGAGTCTTGGAGAAAGTTTTGCAAAATTAAACTTTCTAAATCAAGAACTTGCACTTTTAGATGAAACTATCTTAAATGAGATTAAAGATTTAGACCCTAGCCTAAATGCTGTTATTGATAATTTAATCCGTAACATCCCGCATAACTTAGATCCAAAGGTTGAAGATGCCATAACAGATTTAGGCGCAAGCTTAGGATCCCCTTATGAAATATACAATATGGCAAAACTTGTAGATATGAAGTTTGACCCTATTAATGTTAATAATAAAGATATTGAATTAAGCTTTGGTTATTATGAAGATGAACTTGCTTTTAGTAACGATATAGAAACAAGACATAAAGCATTTGATAGTTTCCATAAATCCTTAAAAGACAATTCAAATACTTTCGCAAGTATCTATAAATCTCAAGTGTTAAAAGAGAAAACAATGGCACGCCTAAAAAACTTTGACTCAACCATTGATTATCTATTATTCAACCAGGAAGTTTCTCGTGATATGTATGACCGTCAAATCGATACCATTATGGATGAATTAGCACCCCATATGCGTCGTTTTGCAAAACACTTACAAGATATCCATAAACTGGATAAAATGACTTATAAAGACCTCAGTCTTGTAGTAGATCCTGAATATGAACCAGACATCTCAATTGATGCTGCTAAAGTACATCTATTAGAAGGTCTAAGTGTACTGGGTGATGATTATCTAAATATGATTAATCGTTCCTTTGATGAAAGATGGATTGACTTCCCTCAAAACAAAGGTAAATCAACAGGTGCATTTTGCTCCTCCCCTTATGGTGTTCACCCATATGTTCTAATTAGCTGGACTCACAAAATGCGTGAAGTCTTTGTATTAGCACATGAGCTTGGACATGCAGGTCACTTCCTATTAGCAGGTGAAAACCAATCTATTTATAATACAAGGGCTTCTTTATATATTATCGAAGCACCTTCAACAATGAATGAGCTTCTAATGGCAAATCACTTAAAAACAACATCAGATGACCCACGATTCAAACGTTGGATATTATCAACACTTGTATCAAGAACTTACTACCATAACTTTGTTACACACCTTCTAGAGGCTGCTTTCCAAAGAGAGGTATACAAGCGTATTGATGATAACCTGCCAATTTCAGCAAGTATCTTAAATGATATCTACCAAAACGTACTAGAGAAGTTCTGGGGTGATGATGTTGAAATCAGCGAAGGATCCAATCTAACATGGATGCGTCAACCACACTACTATATGGGACTTTACCCTTATACTTACTCAGCAGGACTTACAGTTGCAACTGAGAGTTCAAGAAAATTATTAGAAGGTTCACTTGATATAGAACAGTGGAAAAACCTACTAAAATCTGGTGGTTCAAAAACACCACTTGAGCTTGCTCAACTGGTTGATATTGATCTAGGTAGTACAGAACCATTAAAAAATACAATCAAACATATTGCTGATATGATTGATGAAATTATTGCACTTACTGAAGAATTAGATGGAAAATAAGAAAAAGGGACTCACGTCCCTTTTTTTTACTTTCATATTATAAATGTTTGTATTTAATAATACTTAGTTTTGGTAAGCTACAACACCACGACAGATAGTAGTCTTTAGGTTAAGGTCTTGATCCATAATAATAACATCCGCATCTTTACCAATGTTAATACTTCCTTTTCTACCAAAGACACCCAATTGTTTTGCTGCATTTGTTGAAGTCATTAGTATCAACTCTTCCATTGTACATCCTGTAAATTCTTTAACATTACGTGCAACAAAGTCCATTTCAGCAACACTTCCTGCAAGTGTTCCATCTTCTAATCGACATTCCATACCTTTTTTATAAACTGTTTGACCACCTAGATCATATTCACCATCAACAAGTCCTTTAGCACGCATTGCATCTGTAATCGCAATAACATTCTCAGCACCCTTGATTTTATAAGTTGCATAAATTGCATCTCTGTGAACATGGATTCCATCAACAATAAGTTCTGCTTTTAATTTGTCTGTTACAAATCCTGCTGTTACAGCACCAGGAATTCTATGATGGTGTGGTAACATTGCATTGTGGAAATGTGTCATATTTGATAACCCTTCTTCTACATGGCGCATAATTACTGCATAGTCTGCATCAGTATGTCCTGCTGAGGGTACAACATCATTTGCTACTAAATGATTTGTAAATCCTGCTTCTGACTCTTCTGGAGCATATGTTATTAATTTAATATGCTTATTTGCTGTTTTATTATAGTGATCAAAAGTTTCGATTGAAGGAACTTGAACAAAATTAGGATTTTGTGCTCCAACATGTTTTGAAGAAATAAAAGGTCCTTCTAAGTGTATCCCTAACATTTCAGCTTGTCCTGGCTTATTAACGTTATCAATGTAATTAGCAATAACCCCTACTGCTTCAGATACTGCTTCTTTGGATTGTGTCATTGTTGTTGGTAAGTAACTTGTTGTTCCCTCACTTGGTAAAAAGTTAACCATGTTTTCAAGTGCAGCTTCAGTTGCATCCATACTGTCAGCACCATTTGCACCATGTATATGTTGGTCAATAAATCCCGGCATTACATAGTTACCTTTAGCGTCAATTACTTCACCATCATATTCAGGTAGAAATTCCATTTCTCCAAATGATTTGATGATTCCCTCTTCAAGTTTTAGATATGCATTTTCAATTGTTCGTTTTTCTGTAAATAGTTTTCCATTAATAATTATCATAATTACATCTCCTTCATTTCATATATTATAGCACTTTATTATTGTTTTTGTATGAGTCATTGTCCTTTTCTAATATCCCATAATAAAATCTTCATATCTTTTATTATCGATAACACGACCTACTTTTAAAAAGACAGCGTTATAAAGTCTTTATTAGGAAATAAGATACAATTATTGATATCTAGAGTGTTTCAAAACTTGTATTATTTATTAATAAGACTATAATATACATGTGAATATGGAGGAATAATATATGAAAACAATTATTGTAAACAACAGTGACGAAGGTGCTAAAAAAGGTTTAGAACTTGTTCGTGCTGAACTAGAGAGTGGAAACTTAAATGTATTTGGTCTTGCTACTGGAAGCACACCAATGTCATTATATGCATTATTACGTGAAAGTGACTTAGACTTCACAAATACTGTATCAATTAACCTTGATGAGTACTGTGGTTTAGAGCCAAGTCATGAACAAAGCTACAACTACTTTATGAAAGAAAATCTTTTCGATGCTAAACCATTCAAAAAGAACTACTTACCAAATGGTGCAAATAAAGATACAGCAGCTGAAAGTGCAGCTTATGAGCAAATCTGTAATGACAACCCAATTGATTTACAAATCTTAGGAATTGGAACAAATGGTCATATTGGTTTTAACGAACCAGGTTCAGCATTTGATTCAGTAACAAGAGAAGTTGATCTTGTTCAAGAAACAATTGATGCAAACGCTAGAAACTTTGAATCTAAAGACGAAGTTCCTAAAACAGCAATCTCAATGGGAATTGGTTCAATTCTTAAAGCTAAGAAAATTGTACTATTTGCTTATGGTGAAAACAAAGCAGATGCTATTCAAAAGTTAATTGAAGAAGCACCAACTACTGATTTACCAGCAAGTGCTCTACAAAGTCATCCTGATGTTACAATCATCATGGACAAAGCAGCAGCTTCAAAATTAAAATAATTTAAATTAGAAAAGTCTAGAAACATTAAGTTTCTAGACTTTTTTTTATATTTTTTATAGTTTTATAGATTCGATATCGTGAAGTATAACCTTTAGATCTAAACCACCACTAAATCCACCAAGACTGCCATCTTTTGCAATAACTCTATGACATGGTAATAATATTAAGTGCTTATTCTTACCCAATGCATTGGCTATTGCTCTTACCTTATTCGGACTTTGCATCATGTGAGCAAGCTCTGTATAGGATACAAGAGATCCATAAGGTACTTTTGCAAGATACTTGTATACTTCTTTTTGAAATTCTGTACCACTAAAATATAGTGGTGTTTTAAATACTTTTAGATTACCTTCAAAATAATCTTTTATCTCTTGAATAAAATTTGTTTGTAAGTCTTCAACATAAACAAACCTATCATCACTAAAGATCTTTTCTAGTGCAGGTAAATCACCTGTGCCAAAGTAAGCCAATTTATCTTCATTAAAAGCATAGATAAACTTTTTTTGTTTATAATTTATATAAGAATATTCCATCATAACCTCCTTAAGAAAAAAAGTTTTAGGCTGGCTAAAACTAATCTTCACCCTCTGCATCAGATGCTGGTTCGGGTTCTGGTTCTTGGTATGTTATATCAAATTCAAATACTTCTTTAAAACTTTCAAGTCTTGTAAAGTTTTTCCAAGTTACCAGTACTTGTGTTTTTACAGATGGCTCTTTTAAACCCTGTCTTGCAAGGATCGCACCTTCTTTAAATTGACTGTCTTCTTTTACTTGGTTTGGAATTAAATGGAATTCTTTTTCAAATATTCCTGCACTGGGTAGCATATCTTCTGTATTGAAGGTTGTTGCTTTATTTTCTACAACAACAATCTGTACATCATACATCGCTATTTTAGGCTTATCTACAGAGATATAGTATGTATAGTCATCTTCACCAACTTCTTTGACCATTTCAACTTGGATATCAAAGTTACGTGATGATGTCTGAAAGGCTGTCTCATTAATTAAAGACTTCCAGTATGTGGTATATAAGTTTAAATGTTCTTTATCATATTTCTTTTGAGAACTACCACATCCTGTTAGAAGTATTAATGATAAGAATAAGAGTGTTAGTTTTTTCATATGAACTCCTAGTTATGGTTTACGACATGGTAGTTACGACGTCCACGACGAATCAGTGTTAGCGTACCTTCTATAGCATTTTCTCTAGATATTACAAAATCTAAATCATCTACTACATCACCATTAATGCGAATTGCTTTGGATGATACCAATTGTCTTGCTTCTCTTTTACTTGGAGCAAATTTTGCTTCAACAAGTAGATCCACAATGTTTTTATCTTCTGATAAATTGTATGCATCTGCATCTTTGAATAAAACTTGGATTTGGTTTGCTGTTAAATCTTTAACATTACCTGAGAAAAATGCATCTGTTAGTTTTAATGCTAAATCTAAACCTTCTTGATTGTGTACAAGTAGTGTTAACTCTTTAGCAAGTTCTTTTTGAGCATGTCTTTCATGAGGTGCTTCTAGAAACACGCTTTCAATCTCTTTGATTTCATCTGGAGATTTTAGTGAAAGTCTTTTTAAGAAGTTGATAATATCAGCATCACTTGTATTAATGAAGAACTGATAGAATTCATAAGGTGATGTATATTCTGCATTTAGCCAAATATTTTCCCCTTCACTCTTCCCAAATTTACTACCGTCAGATTTTGTAATAAGTGGTGATGTTACACCAAATACATCTGTATCTGATCCATGTAATTTACGGATTAAGTCTGTACCACTTACAAGGTTCCCCCATTGATCAGATCCACCAATTTGAAGTTCTACATTGTATGCTTTATATAAGTGATTGAAGTCAATCGCTTGTAGAATCGTATATGAGAATTCAGTAAATGATATCCCTGTTTCTAGTCTTGATGCTACTGTATCTTTTGCAATCATATTTGAAACAGAAAAGAATTTTCCATAGTCCCTTAAGAAATCAAGAACTGTAATATCTTTTAACCATTCATAGTTATTAACAGTTTGAACCGGATTGTTATCTGATTCTAAGATACTTGTAATTTGTTTTCCAATTGACTCAACATTATGATTTAATGCTGCATCATCTAAAAGTTGTCTTTCAGTTGTGGGTCTTGGATCACCAATCATCCCTGTTCCGCCTCCTAGAAGCGCAATTGGATGGTGTCCTTGGTTTTGGTATCGTTTCAATAGTATTAACTGTTGTAAGTGCCCTATATGCAGTGAATCTGCTGTTGGGTCAAAACCACAATATAATGAAATAGGACTTTTAAGTCTTTCAGTTAATTTCTCTTCATGTGTTACGTCTTTAAATAAATCTCTCCATTTTAATTCCTCAATAAAATTCATATAATTTGTCCTTTCATTAATCAAATATCATTTTAATCTTAATATAATTACGTTGAATTAAATCAAGCATCAATGTATCTGCAAGTAATATTGTTGAATCATGTGGGTTTAGTGCATGTGATACGCTAAACTTCTCAAGTTCAATCCACTTGTCCTCTTTAAAAATTAAGTTTTTTGCTAAGAACTGTATCTTTAATAAGTTCTGTTCACCATTTTTAGATGAAATTGATACATCATCATAACGACTCAGTATATATAGCATAGTAGATACTACGTTTTTATTCTTTTGTAAGAATGGTACATAGAAGTTAAATACTTCTTTAAGTCCTGTTCTTGTAATATCATAGCGTGCACTGTCTTCTTCGTTTTTATGTTTTTCATAAAACTCATCACCCAGTTTTTTAATCTGTGGTGAGATGTCCGCATATCCAGTACTGTTCATAAATGCAAATAATATTAGACTTGTCATATGAACACTAAAATAGAAAGATTCTTGAGTGAGCACAGCAAGCTGTATCTTCTTTTCAATATCTTTTTGAAATGATCTAATATCTTCATAACTCTTAGAATTAACATGTAAAATGTTCTTCATTTCATTCTTATAAGTTCTTAATAACAAGATGAAGTTTTTATAGTTCATTTGTTTGTTACTACCACGTTGGTTAGGTCCATACATTCCAAATCCTAAAGGTTTGGTAAAAGCTGAGATATAACCATAGATCAAGATATTTGATAATACCGACTGCTTATCAGTCTTTATAATCTCATTTTCAACTTTCTTAATAAAAGCTTCTTCATACTTTTTATCTGATATGTCCTTATTTAATAATTTATCAATTGTCATATTGTGATAGAAATCTACACGTTCTTTTGCATTAAGTAAATCTCTTGTCCATTTTTTATCAGAAGTATATACGTGTGATTGGATTGCAAATCCAAGTGGGTGATAATCTTCATAATGGACCATTGTGTTTTTTATAGACTCTGGACTTTCATTAATTCTAATATAATACATTAAGCCTTCTGCATCGAAGGTATATGTCCAAAAATCAAATGTATATCTTTCATATAATTCATAAAATATTGATGTAACTGCATAAGATACTGTTTGATGTTGACGGTTTTCTCCTGCGAAAGCACCACCTAAAACAAGAAGGACACCTTCTTGGTTATGTATCATATCTTTTACAAAGTTTGCGCGTTCTATTCTCAGATCTGCCATAGACTCTGATGTTAAAGGTACAATGTTCATAATCTCCCTCTTTCCTTGTACATATTTTAACACAAATTTGTGCAAATAATAAGGAATAACACAAAGTTATTGATAACAAAAAAGAACCCATTATATTTGGGTTCTTTAAATAGTAATTTTGTACAAGATTTCGGAGAAGAAATATTGTTATTTGTATTACAATATCATAATACTACACTTGTGTGTGATATAAATGACAGGTACATGAAATAACAGTGAAAACAAAAAAACGCCGTTGGCAGACGTTTTTTCGTATATATAAATAAAGGAAAAGAATATGAATTTTAATATTCTTCGTAGACACCTATCTGTCTACATGTATATAATACTAGACTTATGTGATACATAAATGTTAGTGCGGTGTTAAATTATGTGATGCGTGATGGTTGATAGCTAAACATTAGCAATACTGGGAGTATCATAAAGAGTCCAAACCCCAATACTACAATTCTTATAGAGAATATCGCACCTAAGTATCCTGCAATGATTGGTGATAGGATTGCTGAGAGTCCTGTTGAAAATGCAATTGCAACCATCTGTCCTGTTGAACGTAAGTGTTTGGGTGTTTCTCTTAAGATAAGTTCTTTTTGAGATACTAATATTAATGGAAATGATAGACCTTGTAATAAAGATAGGAATATTACTGCATTAACATTCGGGAATACTGCATAGGATACAAATCTTAATCCCAATACTGCACTACCCAGAATCATCATCTTCTTACCACTTAAACGATTTAAGACATATGTTGCAGCAAGTAAGAGTGGCAACTCACTAAGTGCCTGCATGAACCACTTTAGCCCTATATCGCTCTCTTGTCCGCCTATAAAGAAGATATAGTCCGTAACGGATACTTGATCCGCATTGTATACAATAAATGCTAAAGAGTAAACAAGTACCAATAGAATATACTGCTTATTTTTAAACAATGTAAATATCTCTGACACCTCTATTGAAGTACCTTCATCTTTATTTGCATCTTCAAGTATAAAAGATATGATTATGACACTTATATTTAATATTATAGAAACCCACATCATAAATGAATAACCTTTATAGATAATAAGGTATCCAGATATTAATGAAGATAAGGCCCAACCAAATGATCCAAGAGATCTTACAATACCAAAATGCTCATAAAGACCATCTACTTCTATAATCCATGTTTCAAGTAAGTTATCTATAATTCTAATCAAACCTATTGTATTTCCCATAAAAATAAAATGCACTAAGAAGTTTTTATCATTAAGTGTAAATGTTAGGAATATAAACCCTGTTAATACAATACCTAAGAAAATAAAAAACCTTTTAATTGTTTTATATTTATCACAAAGGTATCCGGCAACAAATTGTCCAACCATGGCAACTACTGCATAGAATGACATGATATAACCCCTTTGGATAGAATCATACCCAAGTGATGTTAGATATGGAATAGATTGTGTATTTATCATTCCATGCGCCATAAAAGCAATAAATATTAAGGAACTAAATCCAACTATTTTCTTTTTCATTAATAAACACCTTTTTCTGTTAATACAGCATCCAGAGCTATATCATAATCTTTTTGAAATTCACACTCTACTTCTTGAAATGTGTAAGCTAAGCCCAGTTTGAATGCTTGTGTATCTTTTAGGAAGCCATCATAGTATCCACCACCATAACCAACTCGGTAAAGTGATTTATTAAATGCTAAAAGGGGTACTAAAATTAAATCAAATACAGCAGGTTCTATATAAACACCTGTTGTAGGTTCCATAATACCAAAGTATCCTTTTTTGAAATCTCTTAAACTATTAATTTTAGCAAATCGCATAATACCATCAATTACAATAGGACATGCGACTGTTTTATTTGCTTTTAGTAAGGCTTCAATAATAGGAAGTGTATCAATTTCATCATGCATGGCATGAAATATTGATATTACTTCATATTCTTTAGAAATTTCTAATACTTGTTTTTGAATGCTTTGATCTAAAGTCGCTTTATTATCTAATTTTTTACGCCTTTCAAGCATCTTTTCTCTAATACCCTTCTTATCCAACTGAGCCTTCCATCTCCATCTTCATAAGCTGGTTGAGTTCAACTGCATACTCCATTGGTAACTCTTTTGTAAAGGGTTCTAAGAATCCTAAAATAATTGTTTCTGATGCTTGTTCTTCACTTAAACCACGACTCATTAAATAAAACAGTTCTTCTTCTGATATCTTAGATACAGCCGCTTCGTGTTCTATTGTTGATAGGTTATTTTTAATAACATTTACTGGCATTGTGTCACTTTTTGAATATTGATCCAGTATTAAAGTGTCACACTCAATTTTAGATTTCGCATATACAGATGCTTCATCATGGTGAACAATACCACGGTAGTTAACTTCTCCACCATTTCTTGATACTGATTTTGAAACGATATTACTTTCAGTATAAGGTGCTTGGTGAAACATCTTAGCTCCTGTATCTTGTACTTGACCATTACCAGCAACTGCAATAGATATTGTCATTGCTTTAGCATGTTCTCCCACAAGGTAACAAGCTGGATATTTCATTGTTTTGTATGATCCAATGTTTCCATCTATCCATTCCATGAGTCCTGATGCTTCTACTCTTGAGCGTTTTGTTACGAGGTTATAAACATTATTTGACCAGTTTTGAATTGTTGTATATCTACATTTAGCATGTTCATGAACAAATATTTCAACAACTGCAGCATGCATAGAATTTGAAGAATAAATAGGTGCAGTACATCCTTCTACATAGTGAACATCTGCCCCTTCATCAACAATAATTAATGTTCTTTCAAATTGTCCCATACTCTCCGTATTAATTCTAAAATAGGATTGTAAAGGTTTATCTAGCTTTGTATGTTTTGGAACATAGATAAATGTACCACCTGACCATACTGCTGTGTTAAGTGCTGAGAATTTATTGTCATCATGCGGAACAAGTGTTGAAAAGTATTTCTTAACAAGTTCTGGATATTGTTTTAATCCAGAATCCATATCTAGAAAGACTACACCTTTTTCTTTTGCTTCCTCTAGCATACTGTGGTAGACCATTTCAGAGTCATATTGTGTTGCAACACCACTTAAAAACTTAGCTTCTGCTTCAGGGATACCCAATCTTTCAAAAGTATCACGGATATTTTTAGGAACATCTTCCCACTTTGTTTCCATACGATCAGATGCCTTTAAATAATAGATATAGTCATCGAAATCTATTTCACTTAAGTCAGCGCCCCACTTAGGCATTTCTTTCTCCACAAAACAGTGGTATGCTTCCAATCTCTTTTCAAGCATCCACTGTGGTTCTTCTTTTAATTCTGAAATCTTTCTAATAACATCTTCATTTAAGCCTTTATCAAATTCTATTACTGATGGTACATCGTCTTTAAACCCATACTGATAATCAGTAGTTGGAAGACGATCTATATCACTTATCTTTTCTTTACTCATCATTAAGCTCACTTTCATTTAGTATTAAATTAACTCCACGCCAACCTAAAGTAGCACATCCTACACGATTGGCCTGTCTTCCTACGTTTTTAAATACAACAGACTCTTTCAATATGTCAGCATTATACTCTTCAAGCTTGACCATCTTTAGATATTCAAGTGATAGAAGTCGTGCTTCATCGACAGTTTTATGCATCAATAATTCACTCATCATAGAGGTTGATGCAATTGAAATAGTACATCCAGTTCCTTCAAAACTGACATCTTTAATGATATTATCTTCTACTTTTAAATAGACTGTAATATCATCAATACACGAATCTGAATCCATACGAACAGACTTGTAATCAAGTGATGCTCTTTTATTTCTTGGATTCTCATAGTGATCCATGATAACACTTCTTGCAAATTGGGGATTGTTAAACATAAGACCCTCCTTACAAGTAGATATCGATTGTTTTCTCTAATGTAATATTTTCTATTACATCAATAAACTTATCGATTTCTGCTTTTGTATTATAAATTGATAAAGAAAGTCTTACTGTATTTTCTTCATCAGTCATATTTGCCATTAATTTAGAACAGTGGCTACCACTTCTTACACATATCTTAAATGTATTAAGATAGGCTGCAACATCTTGGGCAAAGATCCCTTTGACATTGAATGTTACAAGACCCACTTCACTAAATTCATTGTATATAATAATATTATCTAATTTTTTAAGTTTCTCTAAGAGGTATACAACCAACTCATGTTCATGTTCATGTAGTTTTTCTAATCCGACTTCATTTACAAAATCAATAGCTGCACCATATCCAAGCACACCTTCTATATTAGGAGTTCCGGATTCAAAGCGTTCTGGGATACCTTTTAAACTAATTTCTCCACAATTATTAAAGCGTGCATTACTGCCACCACCATATTGTACAGGTCTCATTTTTTCTAAATTCTCATACTTACCATATAAGACACCTACCCCTGTAGGACCAAACATCTTATGGGCACTATATGCATAGAAATCAACATCTAAATCTTTGACATCAATTGGAAAGTGACCAATTGCTTGTGCACCATCAACAACAATATATGCATCATACTTATGAACAATTCTTGCTATCTCTTTGATGTCATTAATAATTCCCAATACATTTGAAACATGGGCTATCGATACAATCTTTACACCTTGTTTCATCATATCTTCAAGTGCTACAAGATCTAAGTGTCCATTATGTATTGGAATATACTCTACATATGAGTTTGTTTGCTCAGCTATTTTAAACCAAGGAAGTATATTTGATGCATGTTCTGCTTCATTAACTAAAATAACGTCATCTTCCTTTAGTATTTGAGAAGCAAATCCTAATGCCACAAGGTTTAAGGATTCTGATGCCCCTGATGTGAATATAATTTCATTTGTATTAACATTCAAAAATTCTTTAGTTTTATGTCTGACTGCTTCGAATAAGTCACTTGTCTCAATTGAAGCATCATAGTCTGCTCTAAATACATTGGATGATAAGTGTGTATAGTAATGTACTACCCTATCAATCACCCTTTGTGGTTTTAAAGAGGTTGCTGCAGCATCAAAATATATAGTTTCTGGATTGTTAATTAGAAATGGAAATTCTTTTCTTATATCCACTGTAGTGACACCTTCTTCTCAATTTCTTCAATTAGTTCTTCTTTAATTTTCATATTCTCTATATCACTTGTTATGGGTAATAGATATCCCATTATCAAGAGTTTTAAAGCTGCATCACGGTCAATTCCACGTGATTGCAGGTAATAGATGTGATCTTCATTAGGCTGACCTACTGTTGCTGCATGTGATGCTGCAACATCATTTTCATCTATAAGTAGTTTCGGGAATACAACAGCATCCAGTTTTGAACCTAAATTCATGATACGCGTCATTTGATGCGTTTCTGATTTAGAGTATCCTTTGTCTATCTTTCCTGTAACTTCAAAATTTAACTTTCCACCATCAAGAACGATCGCATGATTATCCAAATTTGCAATACTATGTTTTGCATGATGAATTGCTTTTAAATCCCACTTTAATGTATTGGATACAATACTTGCACCTTTAAGTTCTAAATCGGAACGCTCACCAATAAATTCATACGTTGAATCTTTTGTATGACTCCCCTGACTCAATTCACCATAATTCATTTTAATATGGGTATCTTTATCAATCTGCACATGTTCTTTAACAACAAGATTTGTATCAGATCTATTTAACCATAGAAATGACCAATCTGAATGTGCTTGAAAATTCACTTTCAAATCTAAGTTTCCTTCACCAAATATATTACATACAAAAGTTCCCTTAGTTCCTTTTTCAAAATCTATATTAACATGTGTATCAAGTGTTACATCGATATCTACAATATGATCACCACTTGTATATGAATATGTTTTAATCACTTGATTCTCCCAATATTTCTTTTAATGCTGCACTTGCTACTGAGATGGGTCTTGTATGTGTTGGTACATCATCAGCACGCTTTGCATCAATCCAATCATAACCTTCTTGATCTATCTTTGTAATCAATGTTTTATCAGAGCTTAATACAATTTTACCATCCATCATAATATGAGTATGGGTTGGTTCAATAAACTCAAAGAACCTTTCATAGTGAGATACAATCATGAGTCCCATCTTTCTTTCATCCTGAGTTTCTTTTAATACATTTGCAACAATACTTAAAGCATCGATATCAAGTCCTGAATCGATCTCATCTAGCATTGCAAATTTTGGTCTAAGTGTTAAGAGTTGTAATATCTCATTACGTTTCTTTTCTCCACCACTAAATCCCTCATTAAGATATCGATGTGCTAGATCTGGTTTCATACGTAACTTTTCAATATTAGTTTCCATCTCTTTAACAAATTCAAAAAGTCCAACCGGAGTATCTCTACGCGCATTAATTGCTGCCTTTAAAAAGTCAGCATTACTTACACCTGATACTTCTTGAGGATATTGCATCCCTAAGAATAAACCTGCTTTACTTCTTTCATCCACTTCCATCTCAAGTACATCTTCACCATCTAAAGTAATCGTACCTTCTGTAACTTCAAATTTAGGATGCCCCATAATTGTTGATAAGAGTGTTGATTTACCATTACCATTTGGCCCCATTATTGCATGTATTTCATTTTCATTTATTGTAAGTGTAATACCTTTCAATATTTCAGTATCATCAATTGAAACATGTAGGTTATTAATAACAAGTTGTGACATTGTATCGCTCCATTTCTATTCTTTAATATTATAACACAGATATAATTGTGAAGACTCCCATATTTATAAGCCCCTTATTGCATTGAATCTCTAAATCAACTATAATTAGTAGGACTTAAGGAGGAAAATTATGCTCGAAACAATTAAAAAGAATTGGTTTGCAGTTATTATTGCTCTGTTTCTCGTTGTAGTAACAGGTTTTTACATAAATGACCAATCAAAAAATACAGTTAAAAGTAAAAAAGTAGATGGAAAACAAGTTGTTTTCTCTATTGGAAAAGATAATTATTTCGCAGATGATTTCCAAGTAAAACTGGATGAATCACTGGGTGATTCAGCATTATACCAAGTATTTAGAAGAGAGTTACTAACAAACATAGAAACCTCAAAAGACATCTCAACAGATGCTAAATTACGTGCTGAACAAACCATTACATATATTAAGCAATCAGAGGGTGCTATGGGACTAGAAAATATGGAGCGTGACCTAATCGCATTAGGTTATGAAGGTATTGACAGTCTTGCAACATACTATGAGAATGAATTAAAATATCAAGATTTGATTACTGAGAGCTTTGTTGCTCAATATGATGCAGTGTTTAAGGAAGACTTCGAAAAGAATAAACCACGTTTAGTGAGTCATATTCTTGTTTATATGGAAGATCCTAAAAACCCTACAGAAGCAGAACTTGAAAAAGTTAAGAAAATCGAAGATGAACTTGAAAAAGGAACAAGCTTTGCAGATGTTGCAAACCTTTACTCTGATGATAAAAAATCAGCAGAAGCAGGTGGTAGCATTGGTGTTGTAGATGCTGAAGCAAGTCTTGTAACACCTTTCCTAGACGCAATGTTATTATTAGATAAAAACGAAACAAGTGAGTGGATCGAAACTGAATACGGTAGACACCTTATTCTTGTAGAAGAAAACGAATTTGAAAAACTATTAAGAAACTCTGAATACTTCAAGTTATTAGAGGAAGAACACTTCGAAATCGTAAGTGAGACATTAATGAAAGCTACAGAATCCATTGACTTTGTATTTGCTAATGAAGCAGTTGAAAACAGAATCAAAAAAGTTTTAGGACTTACACAGGAGGATGAAGACTAATGAAAAAAATACTAAGTATACTACTCCTACTCTTTGTTCTTGTTGGATGTTCTTCAAAATCAATTGAACCTGTAACAAATGAATTACTATTTACTGTTAATGGTAAAGAAATTAAAGAAACAGATATCTTTGAATCTATGAAACTATCAAGAGGTTCAATATCAATCATTCATGATGAAGCACAAAGATTACTTTTAAAATCACTTGTAACAGAAGACGAAGCATTTGATAAGAAGGTTGCTGAAACTTTAGCAGAAGCTAAAGAATTAATCGGTGACAACTTTGAATTAATGCTTGAGAAAAATGGTTTTGAATCAGAAGAAGACTATGTTGAAAAAGTTATTAAAGAAATCGCAAGACTTGATATTGTCTTAACAAATACAATGAGCGAAGATTTCGAAGCACTTAAAGTAAAAAGACCACGTTATGTACGTATTATTGAAGTAAGTGTTGCAGATGGTAATAAAGTTGAAGAACTTGCAAAAGCTGGTGAAACACTTGAAGACCTTGCAAAAGAATACGGTGTTAAAGACTCTAAATTTGATGGTGATAAATTATTAGTGAGTGAAGTTAGTGATTTAGATACACAACTTCTAGAAGCTATCTTAAAACCAACAGAAGTAGGACTTATTGAAAAAGGTATTGCACCTTCAACACAAGATGTTGTATATATTGCAGAGGTTGTTGATTTAGATGCTGATAACTTTAAAGACGCAGCAATTGAACACTTTGTAAATAACAATAAACTTGCTAATGAATATATTGGTAATTTATTTGTAAAACATAAATTTACTCTATATGACCAAACTTTATTCGATATGTATAAAGATGAATTCCCAGATCATTTAAAATAATTAAGATGAACAACCCTTTGAATAAAGGGTTGTTTTCTTTTATTATGCTATAATATTATAAATAGGAGGATGATTATGGAAACATTATTTACAAAAATTGTCAGACGTGAAATACCTGCGAAAATAGTATATGAAGATAAGGATGTTATTGCCTTTCTAGATATATCTCAAAACACATTAGGACACACACTTGTTATACCTAAATTACATACTGAGTCAGTTTTAAGTGCTGATAGTGATACAGTTGCAAAGGTTAATATTGTTGCTCAAAAGTTAGCAAAGGATCTTGTAAAAATATTTGATGCTAAAGGTGTTAACATACTTACCAATGCAAATCCTGTTGCTGGGCAGACAGTCCACCACTATCATGTTCACATACTCCCTAGATATACTAAAGAGGAACTTGTTTTTAAAACAGTTGAGACGCACTACAACATTGATCAAGTTCACCACAAGATACTACACTTCTATGAGTAAGTATGATGTCTTAATGGCACCTTTAGAATTTCTAATACTGGGTGGTATCAGAAAGAAACTCATGCCTAAAGCCTATGGAAATGTTCTTGAAATAGGATTTGCAACAGGTGTTAATATGAAATATTATGATATGAATAAGATTCAATCCTTCCATGCCTTAGATACAAATGAAGACATGAAGTACTTTGACAATGTAAGATACCATACACTCAGTGCTGAAGCCCTACCCTTCGAAGATAAATCTTTTGATACAATTGTGCTCACACTTGCCCTTTGTTCAATAGAAGCGCCTGAAAAGGCCTTAAAAGAGATAGGACGTGTTTTAAAAGATGATGGTCAATATCTTTTTATTGAACATCAAAGGCCTAAGACTCAATTTCTGTATCATGTTTTTAAAAAGATAAACCCTACTTGGAAAAAGTATGCTGGTGGATGTCAGATAATCCTTGAAACAGATTCTTTGATAAAATCACAAGGGTTCATACTGGATAAAAAAAACATCAATGTCTTTCATTACGGCATTGCTCATAAAATATAGAACGTAAAAAAACACTTATCAAAATTTTGATAAGTGTTTTTACTTGTTTCAGTATATTATTTTTTGTTAGTGATTAGTCTTTTTTCGCTTCTGGTTTTGGTAATAAATCCTTACGAGATGCATTAACGCGACCTTTGTCATCAATTTCCATAATCTTAACTTGAACGATGTCACCTAGTTTAACAACATCTTCAACATTTTCTATACGTTTATGATCTAATTTAGAAATGTGTAGTAATGCGTCTGTTCCTTTGAATAATTCAACAAATGCACCGAATTTTTCAACACGAACTACTTTAGCATCATAAACTTCGCCAACTTTAGCAACTCTTACAATGTCTTCAATAATTGCTTTTGCTTTATTAATCATTGCACGATCTGTATGGTAGATAACTACACGTCCATCGTCTTCAATGTCAATCTTAACATCATCACAATCTTCAATGATTTGGTTGATGATTTTACCACCTGCACCAATAACATCACGAATTTTGTCAATTGGTATTTGTAGTTGTGATAATTTTGGAGCATATGTTCCAACATCTTCTTTAGCTTTAGAAATTGTTGCTACCATGTTTTCCATGATAACAGCACGTCCCTTGTGTGCTTGTTCAAGTGCTTCACGTAACATTGTTTCATTTAGCCCTTCAACTTTGATATCCATTTGTAATGCAGTAATACCTTTATCAGTACCTGCTACTTTAAAGTCCATATCTCCAAAGAAGTCTTCCATTCCTTGAATGTCTGTCAGGATAGTATATTTGTCCCCATATTGAACCATTCCCATCGCAATACCAGCAACAGGTCCAGTAATTGGAACACCTGCTGTCATCAGTGCCATTGATCCAGCACAGATACTTGCTTGTGATGATGACCCATTTGATTCTAATACTTCTGATACAACGCGAATTGCATAAGGGAAATCTTCAACTGAAGGCAGTACATAACTTAAGGCACGTTCACCTAAAGCACCATGTCCAATTTCTCTTCGTCCAGGTGCACCCATTCTACCAGTCTCACCAACACTAAATGGTGGGAAGTTATATTGGTGCATGAAACGTTTGTTATCTTGTTCTGTTAAGTCATCAATAATTTGTGTATCAGCCATTGAACCCAATGTTGCTACTGATAGTACTTGAGTTTCACCACGTGTGAACAGTGCTGAACCGTGTACTCTTGGTAATATGTCAATTTGTGAGTTTAATGAACGTACTTCTTCTGGTTTTCTTCCATCAGGACGAATTTTCTCATGTGAGATTAGTCTTCTAACTTCATCTTCAACAATAGCATTTGTAACTTCTTTAACAAATTT
>JAAYGI010000086.1 GCA_012727815.1 Erysipelothrix sp. | reverse complement strand
ATAAGTGCAAATCTTGCAAATAGTGAAGCCACTATTACTACTAAACCTTTACGTACTCCAAGTTGATAACTTGCAAGTATTAAAGGAATAGCCGATATACCTACTTTTCCACCTTGTGGCATTGAAAGAATCGGAATAAATCCCGTAGCCCATTCAAGTACCACATATAGGGCAATATATACTGCCATCAATGTAAGATCTCTGGTTTTCTTCATAAAAAACACCTCCATAATACGAAGGCGCAAGGAAAAATGAAAACTCCCTACGCTAGCGTTACCTAGATCAGGTGATAAGGGTTCGCATATAGCATCTCAACCTAAGGTTCCCCTGTTCATCACTCATATATAAAACAACATATTCAATATAGTGTCAACTTATATACATAACATTTTGTTATATGCAGTTTATGTGGTTTAATTATAAAAGATTTGTTAATCCTAAGGAGTGATTGAATGATTGATAAAAAACTTGTTAAAAGTGTTGAGGGTTCAATGAAGTATGTGGTGTTGAATATTATAACACAGTGGGTATCTTTAATATTAAATATTATTATAATCTTTATAATAGGTGATGTATTAAATCAGGTTTTAATAGATTCGATTATTCTTGATGATATCATGTTAAAAGCTTTTTTTATATTTATTCTTATTGCGCTAAGATTTATCTTATCTTTAGTTGCAAGTCATTATAGTTATAATGCAAGTAAAGATGTAAAACATACCCTTAGATCCCTTATTTATCATAAGCTACTGCTTTTAGGACCTGCATATAATGAAGATGTTTCAACATCTGAAGTAGTACAAGTTGCAGTTGAAGGGGTCGATCAACTTGAAATATACTTTGGAAAGTATATGCCTCAATTCTTTTACAGTCTACTGGCTCCATTAACACTTTTCATAGTACTTGCACCCATGGATCTTCCATCAGCACTCACACTTTTACTTTGTGTTCCACTAATACCTATATCTATCATCGCTGTACAAAAATTCGCCAAGAAATTACTTGCTAAATATTGGGGGCAGTATACAACTTTAGGAGATAGTTTCTTAGAAAATTTAGAAGGATTAACAACACTTAAGATTTATAGTGCAGATGGCATCAAAAATGAACAGATGAATCTAGAGGCCGAAAACTTTAGAAAGATAACAATGAGAGTTCTAATTATGCAATTGAACTCTATATCTGTTATGGACATGGTCGCATTTGGTGGTGCAGCTTTAGGTATTATTGTTGCAATCTACAGGTTTATGAATCATGACATTACCTTCGTTCAAACTTTTGCATTTATCATGCTCGCTTCAGAATTCTTCATACCTTTAAGACTTCTAGGATCTTTCTTTCATATCGCTATGAATGGTATGGCTGCAAGTGACAAAATATTCCAACTTCTTGATATAGAAACCCATACTCAAGGAACACTTGATTTTAATGAGGATATTGAAAGAATAGATATTAATGATTTAACATTTTCTTACTTAGAAAATAAAGAAGTACTCAAAAATAATACTTATACTTTTAAAAAAGGAATCACTGCCATTGTAGGAGAGTCAGGTTGTGGTAAAAGTACACTGGCTAAGATTATCAGTGCACAATTAAATAATTATTCAGGTTCTATCAAACTTAACGACCATGAATTTAAGGACATTAAAACATCTCATATTTTAAGTAAGATAACCCTAGTTCCCCATGACCCTTACCTATTCAAAGGAAGCATCAAAGAGAACCTAATACAGGGGAATAATACTATTACAGACCTTGAAATACAAGATGCTATAAAACTTATGAAAATTGATACTTTCCTTGATACTAACAAGGGTTTAGATACATTAATATCAGAAAATGCTTCAAATTTATCAGGGGGACAAAGACAAAGAATTGCAATGGCACGTGCCCTTTTAAAAAAGTCAGATGTGTATATATTTGATGAAGCAACCGCTAATATAGATTCAGAAAGCGAAAACTATATTATGCAAGCGATAGAGGTTTTAAGTAAAGAAAAGATTATCATACTTATCTCACACCGTCTTGCCAATGTTGTAAATGCAAATACCATCTATACACTGGATGATGGACACATTGTAGAGCATGCAAACCATGATGAACTAATGAAGCTAAAAGGCAAATATGAAACGCTCTTTAGCTATCAAAAACAACTCGAAAACTATTCATTAAAAGGAGACAGCCATGTATAAAAAACGTAGAAGTTCCTTAAATATAACATTAAGACTTATTGGCCTTGTTAAACCTTTAACACCTATTATGATACTTGCTATTATCATGGGTTCTCTTGGCTTTCTATGCGCAATATTTATTACTGTATTTGGTGCCTTTGGCATCTTAAACGCCTTGAATATATCAACATTAATCACTTATAAAACACTTGTTATATCATTACTAATCTTTGCATTTTTTAGAGGGGTACTGAGATATACAGAACAAGCCGCTAACCATTATATCGCCTTCAAATTACTTGCTATTATTAGAGATAAAGTATTTAAGCAATTAAGAATACTTGCCCCTGCAAAACTTGAAGGTAAAGATAAGGGTGATCTTATCTCTCTTATTACAAGTGACATTGAACTTATTGAAGTATTCTATGCCCATACAATATCTCCAATTGCAATTGCTTTTATTGTGATTGGTACCATGGTATATTTCATCTCTAGATTCAGTATGGGGGCAGCATTATTAGCACTTTTAGGATATATCACTGTAGGAATTTTAATCCCTACATTCATCTCTATTTTAGGAAAGAAATCAGGCAGTTTATACAGAGATAAGATGGGTGATTTAGGAACAAGTGTACTGGATAGTTTACGTGGTCTTAGAGAAGTAATTCAATATGATTATGGAAGTAAAGTCATTGAAAACTTAGAAGAACAATCAATTTATTTAAGTAATATAAAAAAGAAAACACACATGTATGAAGGACTTACCAATGCCTTAACTGGATTTACTATATCCGGTTTCTCAGTACTGGTACTCTTATTTTGTTTAAATTCTTATTCAAAAGGAACATTAACATTTGATGCTATCTTGATTATATTCATAACAGCAATATCATCCTTTGGTCCTGTTACCGCACTTGCAAATCTATCTAATAACTTAATCTTGACCTTTGCTGCAGCAGATAGAGTTCTTGATTTATTAGATGAAACACCTGTCACAAAAGACATTATTGATGGTAAAGATGTTATACTTAAAAATATGGATATTCAAGATCTTAATTTCGGATATGATAATGAAATTATTCTAGAAGACTTTAATTTAAAGATTAAAGAAAATGAAGTAATCGGAATTACAGGTAAAAGTGGTTCAGGTAAAAGTACTCTACTTCGATTAATGATGCGCTTTTGGGAGCTAGACTCAGGTTCTATCAATACAGATAAAAGAAACATCAATCAAGTCAATACAAGTTCCCTTCGCAAGAATCAAAGTTTCGTAACTCAAGATACAATCATATTCAATGAGAGTGTGAGAAGTAATATCGCAATTGCAAAATATGATGCAAAATTAGATGAAATCATCAATGCAGCAAAGAAAGCTTCAATCCATAATTTTATCATGACACTACCTGATCAATATGATACAATTCTTGGTGAACAAGGTAACACACTCTCAGGTGGCCAGAGACAAAGAATAGGCCTTGCCAGAGCCTTTATCCACGACTCTAAGATGTTATTACTCGATGAACCAACATCCAATCTAGACAGCTTAAATGAAGGTGCTATTATGAAGGCACTATATGAATCTAAATCAAATAAAACAATCATAATTGTCTCACACAAAAACTCTGCACTTACAATTGCAGACAGGACAATTAATATTAATACGACTAGAAATAGTTAGTAAGGAGAAAGCATGAGATTACTATATTTAATAGCGGGATTCTTATTCCTGAGCATTGGTGCTATTGGAACAATAATTCCAGTATTACCTACAACCCCATTTTTACTACTAGCAACAGCATGCTTTTCTAAAAGTTCACCCCGTTTCAATCTTTGGTTCACGAATACTAAATTATATAAAAACAACATTGAATCCTTTGTTAAACATCGTTCTATGACACTTAAGACAAAACTTCAAATACTCGCACTTGCTTCAACAATGTTATTACTTGCAATCTTCTTTATGGATAACATCTACGGACGATTCGCAGTTGTATGTATCATCATCTTTAAATACTATTACTTCTTCTTTAGAATTCATACAATTCCAGAAGAGATTGAATTATAGTAGCTTTAAATTAAATAAAAAAACACCTTGTATTGATAAATTGTTTTAAACAATTTATCAATACAAGGTGTTTTTATTATCTATGGTTTAGCTTCCCTTTTAATTTTATACATGGGTCTACCATTACCAAGTTCATCAACTATTTTATCCATATAACGCATTTTCTTCATTAATGGATCTTCTATTTCTTCAATACGATATCCACATATCATACCTGTTATTTCACTGACCTTTGGATTAAGTAAAGGAGCTTCATCAAATAACTCTAAGAAAGTTTTCTCTGATGTTTTTAAGGCTTCCAATTCAGCTTCACTGTATCCAGTTAGCCACATTAGTAACTCATCAAGATCTTCTACTGAGCGCTCTTTTCTCAAAATTTTATTTACATAGTGCGGGTATACACTTGAGAAGGTCATTTTATATATACGATCGCTTCTCATACGAAATGTGTGTGCTCCGTTTTCCACTGTTGTAATTTAATACCTAACCAAAAACCATAGATTCCTAAAGTAATAAATGTTAGTATTAGCCATACGATATATTTCCCAAATAAGCCAACAGCACTACCTGTAAAATATAATCTACGACCATCTATTACCGTATTTCTTACTTTCCATGATTCTAGCATTGTAATTGCCCATGGTGCACAAATACCTAAGGTAATAACTGTTACAAGCCATCCCAGAACAGTATATAATACTAGCCCTGCAAGACCGCCTTCAAAATATGATTCATTCATATTAGCACCTCTTTTCTTCTCTATTGTTTCATTTAGGTGCTAGATTTACAAGTACATTAATCTATAATATCCCTAGAAATGATAAAGACACATCTAAGTGTGTCTTTATCAAATTAATATCCAAATATTACTGCCCAGTGGTATTTACCACTTGCATCAATCTTTAATGCAACACCTATAGTTTTAAACTCTTTTCTTAAGTTGTTTGCTCTATGTCCTGCTGAATCCATAAACCCTTTATGGGCACTTGCTGCTGTTGAGAATCCAAAAGATACGTTTTCTCCACCAGCTTTGCTACCGACTGTATACCATGGTGTTCCATCAGGTCTTGTATGTGAGAACAATGTTGTAATTTCATTAGCTCTTACATTAGCATATCCTGTTAAAGTTCCATCAACTCTTAGCGGTGCTTGACCGTTGTCAATTCTCGCATTGTTAATATGGCATATTAATTCTGTTGCATTGTTTATAACTGAACAAGTTTGCTTAACTGGTGCTGCAACCTTTGTACCAATACGCACTACTTCATTTACTGGGTTTTTAATTACTGTACTTGATACAGTTGATCTACTGATTTCTGTACCATTTTTATATTTAATTTCAATTTTATTTTCTCTTTGACCATTAACACCTGTTACATCAACTACTGATTTACCTTTAGCAAGGTTTCCATCGTTTGTTGTAGTTTTTTGAAAAGCAATTGTCTCTTTGACAACAACCACGTCAGTTGTGTATGTGTCATTTGATTTAACTGCTGCAACTTTACTTGGTGCATCTTTTCCCTCTTCTTGATTTTTTACTTCAAAAAGAGTATTCGCTTCAATATCAGAACCTGCCTTGTTATCAGCAGGTGTTTTATCTTTAACATCTTTGATAACCTTATCATTAGGTCCTATATTTCTCTGTGCCTCAACATCTTTGGCCTCATTGTTTTCTGCAAACAAATTACCTTCGACATTAACATTGTCAACTAATACTGCATAGCTTGTTACTGTTAAAGCTACTACTACCAATAATCTAATAAGAAAGTTTTTCATAGTCCTCCTTGTGTTGGATACCACTAATCCACTGCCATAATATCAAGGAACTATTTGATATACAAACCATTTGCGCATTGTTTATCATTATTTATCATCATTTATCACTTATCACGTTTTGACTACGATTATAGCAAAAACTGGTGAAAAATATGAGATTTTTCACCAGTTTGTAGTCTTTTCGTGCTTTTGTTGATAAACTACATCAATAATTGACTATGATATTTTTATAAATAAATTGTGGTTTTTACACTTATGATTATTTCTATGATTTTTTCACTTAAATAATGGCTAGATTATCATTTAAATAAATTAAAGTAGCAAAGCTCCTACAATACCTGATACTAACAATATATGAGTCGTTTCAAATTTAAATTTAATAGAAACTAACAACAATACTACAAACACACCCAAAGTTAAGGCATGAAATGAATTATTTGGCATCAGTAAGAGTTGGAAGATACTAACAGTTGCAAGCATGATTAACGCTGTAGAACTTATTCTTAATGATTTTAGAAATAGATTCCACTTATCTTTTGTATCCGCCTTTTTATAAGATGAATATATTAGCATTGTTAAACTAACACCAACAAGCGCTGCACCTGTTGTTGCAACAAGAGCTCCTAGTACACCTGCTATATTCAACCCGACAAATGTTGAGATGTTAACCGTTAAAGGACCTGGAGTCATTTGGGATATGGTAATCATATCAATAAATTCACTTGTTGTAATCCAACCATGTACATCGATAATTCTTTCTTGTATTAAAGGTATAGTTGCATAACCACCACCAAGACTAAAAAATCCAACATATAAAAATTCTATGAATAATCTAATTAGCTCCATCATATTATTTCACGAACCTTTCTATTGCAAATACTGATATAAGATTGAATATAAGAATAAACACAACATGTGTTCTTAGTAGGAAGTATAAAATCATTGATACAAGTAACAAGATGATTGATACCTTATGATCTCTTTTGTAGAGTTGAGTAATCATATCCTTAACAAGAATAAACATAATAACTGCAACACCTATCTCTAAACCTTTGAATATTTTCTGTATTAATGTTTGTGCCATAAATGCATCATAAAAAACTGTGATCAAAGATATGATTAAAAGTGGTGGAAGTATACTTGCAAAGAATGTTATCAACATACTTTTTAAGCCACCAATTTCATATGCCACACCGGTTGCTAAACTTACAGATATAGAACCTGGAGAAGATTGCGCAATTGCAGCTAAATCTTGTAGTTTCTCTTCAGTCAGTAATGTCCTTTTTTCAACAAACTCTTTTCTAAGCATTGGAATAGTTATATAACCACCACCAAATGATAGAGAACTAATTTTAAATGCTAGGACAAACATTTCAAAATTATTTATTTTATTCATTTTTTGCTCCTTGGTATCTCTCTTAAATTAAAAACATCTCTTTGGAGATGTTTTTTAATTATATCTTTTTTAAAAACTCTGACTTTAAGTATAATACACCAAAGCCGTCAACCTTACATACAACATTTTCTGCATGATCTTCTCTTAATCGTATATTATTTATTGTTGTACCTTGTTTTAAAGTTGGTGCACCTTTAACTTTTAAATCTTTTATAACAGTTACACTGTCACCGTCTAATAATACATTTCCATTCATATCTCTAATTGATTCAGTTTCTTCTACTGTATCATTCCACTCATAATTACACATCGGACATACATAAAGACTACCGTCTTCATAAGTATACTCTGATGCACATTTTGGACAATTTGGTAAACTCATCGCTACTCCTCCTTATCTTCTACTATACATTATAAAGTTTATACTCAAGATAAGCAACCTCATCTACAAGGTAGTATCTATCTATTAAACTATATACTTCATATTTTTCCAGCAAGGATGATAAACATTGATTTTCATCTTTTCTAGCTT
>JAAYGI010000085.1 GCA_012727815.1 Erysipelothrix sp. | reverse complement strand
CATGTTAAAAAATCCTCCTTTATATAATAATTACATTGAAAGATCTTTTTTCATGTTCACACCACCTATCTGTTGGTATTATATTACATATATTTATATTTTTCAATTTCATACTTAAGTTACTTATTAAACGGTATTAAAAGTTAATTAGATATAGATATATTATTTTAATATTTTCGTGATAGTCATATAAAAAAAGACATAGTTTCTTAGAATATTAAGAAGCTATATCTCTTTTATGATAATTGTAATACTATTATTGATTGATTCTAAGTTCTATTCCAAATGGATCATGATATACACCTGATTCAACATCGTCCATATGTAGTTTTACATATAATAGACCTGTCGCATCTTTTGGTAATGGACTTTTAGCACCGCGCCAAACATTCATTCCGAAATGGTGATGGTAACCATCTTTCGATACAAATAGGGCTGTTCCCATATCAGTCATAGTTTCAAAACCTAATTTATCTACATAGAATTCTTTTGCCTTGTAGATGTCCGCTACTTCTAAGTGAACATGACCCATGATTGTGCCTTCTGGAATCTTTTTATATTCTTTTTTAGCAAGTTCTAATAGTTTTTCAATCTGTAAAGGAAGGCTTGCTGCTACCAATCCTGTAGCATCTTCTTGCCAAAACTCACGTTTTCTATCTGCATAAACTTCAATACCATTTCCTTCTGGATCATTGAGATAGATTGCTTGTGAAAAGATATGGTCACTTCCACCTTGTATTTCTGTCTTATTACTGATTAAGTGGTGTATAAATTCTGATAAGTCCTCTTCCGTAGGAAGCAAAAAAGCCATATGGTATAAACCGGTATGTGCTGCGTGGTTAACACCTTTTGCACCCGCAATAAGTCGTACATAGGGTTTGCCTAAAAGAACTTCATTCTCATTTTCTGATATAACTTCTAAACCAATAACTTTTTGATAAAATGTTTTCATTTTTTCTAAATCTTTTACTCTTAACGCTACTTCTTCTATTTTTAACATTGTATACCTCCTTAAGTATATCTATATTATACATTTACATTTGTAAATGAGTTAGTAAAGTGCCTATAGCTATTTTATCCTTAAGATGACATATTTTATTATCCTTGTTTTTCACATAGAAAAAACACTTTACGAATTGTAAAGTGTTTGAATAGTAACATGGTACTCGAGAACGGATTTGAACCGTCATGGGATCACTCCCACTGAATTTTGAGTCCAGCGCGTATACCGATTTCGCCACTCGAGCATGTTACTATGATACTCCTAATATCATTTTAATTCAAGTGTTTTTATGTTTTTTAATTATTTCTAAACTCTGGATTTTCTTCGTAAAATTTCTCTAGATCTTGTACGAGAATATCACGAGGTCTACTCCCCTTGGGTCCACCAATAACTCCAATTTCTTCTAGCCCATCCATAATGTTTGCAGCCCTGTTGTATCCTACTTGGAACTGTCTTTGAATGGATGATGTGGATGCACGTTGATTTGTGATTACAAATTCAATCGCATCATTGAAGTATTGATCACTTAGGGCACGTTGTGCACCTACTTCTGAATCTTCACCTTCAAGTGAGAGCATTTCAAATGCTTGACCAAATTGTGGTCTTGCTTGATCCGATGCATATTTAGTAATTGCATTAACTTCTGAATCACTTACATAAACACCTTGAACACGCGTTGGACTTGGATCACCCATAGGTATATAAAGCATATCACCATATCCTAAGAGTTTCTCAGCACCAGTTGCATCTAGTATTGTTCTAGAGTCAACAGCACTTGATACAGAAAATGCGATGCGTGATGGGATGTTAGCTTTAATTACACCTGTAACAACATCAACTGATGGACGTTGTGTCGCAACGACAAGATGAATTCCTGCAGCACGTGCAAGTTGTGTAATTCTTTGAATACTCATCTCTACATCTTTTCCTGCAACAGCCATTAGATCCGCTAACTCATCAATAATAACAACAATCCAAGGCATAAGTTTTTCGTTTGCTTCTGGATTTTCTTTAATCTTTTCATTGTATCCGATAATGTTACGAACACCTGCACTTGCAAATGTTTGGTAACGTTCTTCCATCTCAACAACAATCTTCTTAAGTGCAGCACTTGCAAGCATTGGGTCTGTTACAACCTCACTCATCAAGTGTGGTATTTTAGTATAAGGTGCAAATTCAACTTTTTTAGGGTCGATTAATAATAGTTTTAATTCTTCAGGATGTTTGGAAATTAATATTGATGATATCAATGAGTTGATACATACTGATTTTCCACTTCCTGTTGCCCCTGCTATTAACAAGTGAGGCATCTTATTAAGGGCTATAGTTATTGGCTCTCCTAATAAGTTTTTACCCAGTGCAACCCAAACATTTTCCTTGTCATAGAAGTTTTTAGATTTTGTAATAATTTCTCTTAATCTAACAAGTAACATTTCAACGTTTGGAATTTCGATCCCTACCGCTGCACGTCCTGGAATTGGTGCTTCTATTCTTAAAGAAGTAACAGCAAGTTCCATCATAATGTTATCTTGTACAGATGTTATTTTACTAATTTTAACATTACTATCTGGTTTAATTTCAAACTTTGTTACTGAAGGTCCAATATGTATGTCTAAGAGTTCAGCATCAATACCAAATCTAGACAATACTTCTATTAAACGCTTCCCTTTATCTTTGGCTGAATTGGAGTTTAAAGAACTCTTATTTGATTTCTTAGCCCCATCTAATAAAGATATAGGTGGAAGTTGATAGTTTTCAAATGAGCGTGATACATCACTTTTCTCAAAATCTTTATCACCTTTTTTAACTGGATCCAAATTAAATTGTAATTGTGATCCAGAATCTGATGGAATATTTGATTTTGGTTTCTTTAAATCGACATCCATAAATATCGATTTCTTTTGTTCTACAACAGATGCATCATCTTCTATATCTAATACTTTATTTTGTGAGTGATCTACAGGTTCTGGAACAAATATTGTTTCATCTTCTGTTTCTAATTCTACTTCTTCATCTTGAACTTTCTCTTTTTTAATTTTAGATGGTGTTAACATACTAAACATAAAAGAGAATACTTTCTTAATGTTTACTCCAATAAGCTTCAAAGTATTTAATATTTTTGAAGGGGTGAAAAGTAAAATCATAGATATAATCATAATAACTGCATTAAATATAATGGTTCCTGTTCTTTCAAATAGTAATGAACTCAAGCCATAGATAACAGATCCTATATAACCACCAAATGCAAAAACCTTTGGGTCTTTCCAAATATCAATGACTTGTGAATTAAATTTACCAATTACGTTTAATCCAACCAATTCTTTATCTACTGGAAATGATAGAGCACTTAGAAATACTATTAGTAATAGTGATAAACTAATCCATACTCTTTTTTCTTCATCTTTATAGAAGTTTGGTTTAAACAGATAGACTACAGAAAATACTGAAATCAAAGCCAAGAATAAGAAAGGATATTGTCCTACAAGAACCCTGAATATATTATTTATAAAGATTCCGATAATTCCAAGGCGAAAAGCCCCAATTACACTCAACATAAGTGTAATAAGGGTATAAATAAGTCTTAGCACCATTTCATTATTATTTTTAGTCGTTTTTGAATTCTTTGTTACTTTCTTAGCCATTCTATCCCCCTATACTATTACCTCAATAATAACTGGAAGTACCATGGGTCTTTTACCTGTGGTTTTAAATACATATTTTGAGATTAATTCTCTTGCTTCATTTCGAGCAGAAACATTATCATATTTCTTTTCTTTAACAAAACGCATTACAGTTGATTCAAGAATGTTTCCAACTTCACCAACGATATTTTCAGCATCTTTAAGATAGATAACACCGCGTGATTGAACATCGGGTCCACCAATGATTTCTTTTGTTTTATGATGAATCACAAGACCTGCAATAATTGCACCATCTGTTGCTAAGATTCTTCTATCTCTAAGGACAAGTCCTGTAGTATCTAGATGTTCTTTACCATCAATTAAAACTTCTTCTAAATCAATATTCGTAAATGCTGTTACAAGTTTCCCTTTTTCAAATGAAGCGATTTCTCCATTGTCTAAGATTACAATACTACTTGAGTGATAATCCATGTCATAAGCAATATCAGCAATAGCTACTAAATCTTTGTATTGTCCTTTTACAGGTACAAAGTATTTTGGTTTCATTAGATATAACATCATTTTGATGTCTTCCTCTGATGCATGCATTGCATATACTTCTTTATAGTTTAGTGAATTTAATTTAACATGCTCTTTAAAGAGTTCGTTTTCCATTGCACCTGCTACAACTTCAGTTCCAGGCACTATTGGTGATGCTACAATTACAGTATCTGTTGGACGTAATTGAATTTTAAGATCTTCACCCATAGCAACACGGTGCATACTCTTAAATACATCGGGTCCTGTTTTCGAAATAATAATCACAACATCATCAATATCATTGTTGAATTGTGCATCCTTAATTTCAAGACCAATTGGTAATTTATAGTAGTTTAATTTTTCTAAGTAAGAAATAAGTTTTCTTGGCTCTTCACCATGGAAATAAACTTTTCTCTTAAATTTCTTAGCCATTTCAATAATTTCAATCAATCTATAAACGTTTTGATCATAAAGTGTTGTAAAGATTCTATCTTCTGTGTTTTCAAAAGTTTTTCTAATCTTATCTACAGTTCTATGTTTTGGTGATGTAAATCCAGCTTTTCCTGCATTGATGGATTCCATCGTAAGCATGAAGACACCTTCTCTACCAATTTCAGCTAAGTTTGATACGTCACATTCAAAGTTTTCACCTTTAACATCAAAGTCAAACATGAATTCTGTTGAGTGAACAATATAACCATATGTTGTATCAATTGCTAGACCATATGTGTCTGGAATTGAGTGTGTTAGACCAAAAGTTTTAAATTTACGTTTACCAATTGTAAATGTATCATTTCGCTTAATTTCGTGAATCTTGTAATTCTTAACGTCATTATCTTTTAAGCGATCTTTTAACATCATTGATGTTAATGGCGTTGTATAGACAGGTACATTGATTTCTTTCAGTAAATAAGGCAATGCCCCCATTACATCGTCATGACCATGTGTTATAAAGACAGCCTTAACTTTCTTTTTATTTTCTATTAAATATTTAAAATCAGGAATAATAATTTCTACTCCCAATACTTCGTTTGAAGATGGATACCTAACACCAACGTCAATAACATATATTTCATCATCTATTTCGACAATGGATATGTTCTTGCCATCTTCGTCATTACCACCTAGTGTTAAAAAACGTATTTTTTCCATAATAACTCCTTTGTTATATTATCTTGCTATTGCTTCAATAGCAGTTGATTTCATTGTTTCGTCATCTACAGTTATGACAACAGCATTAAAAAAACTTTTACCTGTTGCAACTTTAAAATGTGTTTTTTCATTAAGAATTAAAAATCTTTTCAACTCTTCAAAATCTCTACCGATTATTGAATCTGTAGCACCACACATCCCAGCATCTGTAATGTATGCTGTATTTCCTATTAAACGCGCATCAGCTGTCTGAACATGTGTATGTGTTCCACACAGCGCATCTATTCTATCTTTGTAGTAGTTTGCAAAAAACATCTTCTCACTTGTTGATTCCGCATGGAAGTCGACAAAGTAATAATCTGCCTTTACATTTTCTAATACCCAATCCATATATGGATAAGGCGAATCTCCTACACGATTCATAAATGCTTCTCCATATAAATTTATAACACAAATTTCTTTATTTTTCACATCATATACTTTGTAATAGTGACCAAAGTCTAAAGGTTCCATATTTGCTGGAATCAATAGATCATCACATTCACGATAAAACTTATATATTTCATTTTTAGCAAATGCATGATTTCCTAGTGTAATTACATCAATACCATATGACATTAATTGATTGTAAATCTTTTGAGTAATTCCTTTTCCGTGTGCGGAGTTCTCTCCATTAGCAATTACAAAATCAATTTTATATTCTTCCTTTATTGAAGACAAAAGGTCAGCAACAATTTGCCGACCACTTGAACCTACAATATCTCCTATGAAGAGTATTCGCATTATTTAGCGAGTTCCTGTGCTCTAAGTTCACGGATAACTGTTACTTTTATTTGACCAGGATATGTCATTTGTTGTTCAATATCTTCTTTAATATCTCTTGCTAATTGTGCAGTTTGTAAATCATCAACATTTTGTGGAACTACCATAACACGCAGTTCACGTCCTGCTGAAATTGCAAACGCACGTTGTACGCCTGCTTTACTTGTTGCAATTGCTTCAAGATCTTCAAGTCTTTGAATATAGTTTTCAAAGCTTTCAAAACGCGCACCAGGTCTTGCTGCACTGATTGTATCAGCTGCTGCTACTAAGACTGAAATTACGGATGTTGCTGCTGTATCACCGTGGTGAGATGCAATTGCATTAACAACAACTGGATGTTCTTTAGATTTACGTGCGAGACGTACTCCCAACTCAACATGACTTCCTTCCATTTCAAAGTCTAGACCTTTACCAATATCATGGAAGAGTCCAGCTCTTTTAGCTAACTTTTGGTTTAAACCAAGTTCAGCTGCCATAATTCCTGCAAGGTGTGCTACTTCAATTGAGTGTTTTAAAGCATTTTGACCGTATGAGTAACGATATTTTAAGCGTCCTAATACTTCTGTCATTTCTTTACTTACTTTACTAATACCTAAGTCAAACAATGTATCTTGCCCTGTCTTTTGAATAACAGTATGCAAGTCATTTTGAACCTTAGTAACAATTTCTTCTATGCGTCCAGGCTGGATTCGCCCATCTTCAATAAGTTTTTCAAGTGACAAACGCGCAATTTCTCGGCGAATTGGGTCAAATGAAGAAACTGTAATTACCCCAGGTGTATCATCTATAATTAGATCAACTCCAGTAGCATTTTCAAAAGCACGAATATTACGACCTTCACGACCAATAATACGTCCTTTCATATCATCATTTGGAATATTAACAATTGATGCTGTATTTTGTGTAACTACATCTTGTGACAATCTTGAGATTGCTAAAGAGATTACGTTTGTAGCAACTTGATTTGCTTTCTCATGTGCAGCTTCTTCTTGTTCTTTAATATAAGATAATGTCTCATATTCCATTCTTTTTTCAACGATATCCATTAATTCTTCTTTAGCATCATCGACTGTTAAAGAAGTTATTCTTTCTAATTCTTGAACTTGAACATCTAAATGACCATTCAGTTCTTCTTCCATCTTATCTAGTATCTGTTTTTTAGATTCTAATTCACTTTGTTTTCTTTGAATTTCATATTCTTTTTCAACAATATTTGCATCTCTAAAACCTAGAGTGTCTTCACGACGACTCAATTGATTTTGTGCTTCTTGTATTACATCTAGTTGAGTTTTCATTTCTCTTTCAGCATTTAATTTAATTTCATAACTTTTAGTTTTTGCTTCAAGAGTTGCTTCTCTCACTGTAGATTCCGCTGTATTCTTAGCATCCTCTATTAATTTCTTTGCTTCATTCTTTGAACGATCAAGATTTAATTTTTTCTTGACCAAGTTTATAATTATCATAACAAAAAAAACAATAATACCAGTTAAGACGGCTAACATATATTTATCCATAATAACGCTCCCATCTTATGTTATTAGTTTCCTAATGATTATATTGTACTGTATTTACAAGCTTTTCACAAGATAAAAAAAGCAAAACAGGTGTTTTGCTTTAATAATTACATAATATCGTGTTTTGGAATAATTTCTTCGCGTATTTTCTCTGATAAGAGCTCAGTTATCTCTGGATTATCCTTTAGAAATACCCTGACTGATTCTCTACCTTGACCAATTCTATTACCTTGATAAGAATACCAGGAACCGCTTTTTTCAATTAAATCAAATTCTACACCCATATCTATTACTTCTCCAAGATAACTGATACCTTTTCCATAATAGATTTCTACAGATGTAAATTTAAAGGGTGGCGCTACTTTATTCTTAACAACGCGAATATTCGCTTTATTACCAATAATGTTTTGACCTTGCTTTATCTGCTCACTACGTCTTATATCTAAACGTACTGATGAATAAAATTTAAGAGCACGGCCGCCTGGTGTTACCTCTGGATTACCAAACATAATGCCAACCTTCTCACGAAGTTGATTGATAAATATTGCAGTTGTTTCACTGCGATTCATCGCTCCTGAGAGTTTTCGCATTGCTTTTGACATCATGCGTGCTTGAAGCCCTACTTGGGCATCTCCCATTTCCCCATCTAACTCTGCTTGTGGAACCAATGCGGCAACTGAGTCTATTACAACTAAGTCTACTGCTCCTGATCTAACAAGAACCTCGACAATATCAAGCGCTTGTTCACCAGAATCGGGTTGTGAGAGTATTAACTCATCGACCTCTACACCTAAATTCTTAGCATAGACAGGATCAATGGCATTCTCAGCATCAATAAATGCTGCACGACCACCTGCTTTTTGGCACTGGGCTACTGCATGCAGTGCCAGTGTTGTCTTACCACTTGATTCAGGACCATATATTTCAATAATACGTCCTTTTGGATAACCACCAATACCTAATGCAGCATCAAGACTTAGTGATCCCGAACTGATTGCGTCAATGTCAACATTGCTGCGATCCCCCAATCTCATGATAGAACCTTTACCAAATTGCTTCTCAATATCTTTAAGTGTTGTTTCTAATTTTATTTCATCCTTATTTTTGGTCATATGATACCTCCAATAAGAACTATGTAACTTTAAATTATTCTCCTAAATCATTTGCAAAATATGATCTACTTTGAATCACATATGATGCACCACTTAGAACAGACATTAATGTTGCAAACCATACAACGATAGATGCTACTGGAATACCTTGCAGTTCAAATGGTAGATTGCTTAGTAATACTAATATAATTGACAGCATTTGAAATACTGTTTTTGCTTTTCCTAAAGGTCCTGCTGACATTACCATGTTCTTTTGTGAAAGTAACATACGTAATGCATCTACGATTGTATCGCGCCAGATCATAATCAATACTGCAACAACTGGAATAATTCCTTCAGCTGCAAATAAGATAAACATTGTATTAACTAACATCTTATCTGCAATTGGATCTAAGAACTTTCCAAATGTTGTAATCATATTCCTTGATCTTGCAATATAACCATCTAAAAAGTCAGTGAAGGATGCAATTGCAAAAAGCACCAACACCGCAATCTTTTTATATGTTAATATAACGGATCCTACTGAAATATATCCTATTTCTATACCAAATTGACTGTATGGAAAAATATACACCAGTACAATAATTGGAATCAATGCAATTCTAAATAAAGTTAATCTATTTGCTACGTTCAATTCTCTATACCATCCTTAACAAATTTAAAGTAAATTTTAGCCACGCCTGAACTGTTCTGAATAGTCTCATCCAGTTCAACCTTGACACCATTAATATAAAACTCATTTCCACCCATAATTCCCATATGGAACATAATCTCTTTATTTTCAGTAATCTTCTCTGATACAACAATTTCATCATCTTTGTAATATGTTGTAGATTTAGGCTCACTTAGTTTTGCGCCATTAACAGTTGCACTAATCCAAGTTTGATTAGCCTTAAATACAAGCTTAATTTCAACATCACTATCATCTACCCAATCGGTAATATCATAGTGTGTTGGATCTACTTGTTTAATTTTTAGTATATCTGTTTCTGCAGGTTCTTCTTCACCTGGAATTTCTCCGGGTGTTTCTGTACTTGGTGTTTCTGTATCCGGCGTTTCTCCTGGTTTTACATCCACTACAGGTGGTTTTATCGGCTCTGCCTTAAACCATCCAGGTACATATTTGATCCCCACATATGCCAGTATTACAACAAGCAAAATAGAAGATGCTAAGAACGCAACAAATGAATAATCAACATTCTTTTTCTTCTTCAATGTTTTTGATTTTTTAGGTTTTGATTTTTGAATGTTTTCTTTAATATCATTGATTTTCTTTATCTGTTCAACCTCTTGTGTATAGCCAACGCTATCTACAATGAAGTCAACTTCTTCGCGAATTAATTCATAGTCAAAATTCAAACTATTTGCATAGTGTCTTATGATATAACTGAAGTATGATAAATCATCAATGAAATAATCAAGATCCCCCGCCTCAATTGCACGAATTTGTGCAATGGTAAATTTAGTTTTGATAACCGCATCTTCTAAACTAAAGTTTTGTTCAATTCTTGATTGCTTAAGTAGTTCTCCGATATTTTTCAAGATTTCACCTCTTTTTTATAAGTACATAAATATATAAGTACATAAACATACATTGTGATTATACCAAGCAAATGATATTTTTACAATTATTTTTAATTACACATAATAAAAAAAGGCAATAATTGCCTTTTTAATGCATTGACACTCAATAAGCCATGTTCTGTTAATGATAATCATTTATCTACATACATAGTATGTCTGATGCGTCTTTCATTTCAGACTTATCAGTTCCCCTACCTAATTTGGGTTTCTCGCTTGTGGGGTTTACCCGTTCCAGTCGCATAATTTCTCATGCGCATCGTCACTGTGGCACTTTCAAGAATCGCACCATAGTTTCCCTTAGGTATTCATCTGCCGTCATAGATGCCTCTATGCCTTATCTTATTTTTTAAATAAGCACAAACACTACCATCATCTCAGATGGTGCGAGCATGGACTTTCCTCTATCTAACGTAAGTTAAACAGCGATTATCTTTTGTGTCATTGATTTTTACTACTCAGAAAAAACTGCTGCTTCAAGTTTAGCAATCCTTCTTAATAGGTCAACATAACTTGGAAGTGGTTCAACATCTTTAGATACTCTTTCTGCATTATGGAACTCTTGGATAATACGTTTTTGTTTTTCCAATGTTGTTTCATAACGTTCAAGTAATTCTAACTGTTCAGTGATTTGTTTTTCAAATGCTGCATAGTCCTGAAGTACTTTATCTAAAAAGCTATCAACCTCTAAAGCGTTGTATCCATTAAAATCAATTTTAAATTCAGTTTCTAGAATTTCTTCTGCTGTTAATTTTTGATTCATAATCTCACCCCTATGTCCTACCTGTCCATTATCTCAAAACAAAAGACTTGTTTCAAGTAAATAAACACTATTCCTTATAATTATAGAAGATAACCCATAATTTTATGATTTTTCACACATTTATTGTATAATGATAGCGGTGATAACATGATACAATATCCTAGTGGTAAGAAAAGTAATAACCGCAATTCAAAGACTTTAAGTAGTGCGAAGCGTGGAATGGCTTTGGAAGATGATATTAACATCTCTAATGCCTATTACAATTCTAATTTAATTGCAGTAATTCATAAAAAACCAACACCCATACAGGTTGTTCGGGTAGATTACTCAGCACTTAAACATGCACGGATATCAGAGGCCTACTATACACAAGCATCTACGACAGATTACAATGGCGTATATGAAGGATATGCAGTAGACTTCGAAGCTAAAGAAACAAAGAATAAAACTTCTTTCCCTCTTGCTTCTATTCATAAGCATCAACTAGATCACATGCAGTCTGTTTTAAAACATAAAGCTATCACATTTCTAATCATTAGATTTTCGTATCATAACGAAACATATCTTGTATATGCAGAAGACTTGTTTAACTTTATAGAAAACACTGATAGAAAATCAATCCCCTTTGATTGGATAAAACAAGAAGGTCATTTAATACCTTATCGGTATCAAATCCCTTGTGACTATATAAGTATCTTAAATGAAAAAAGGGATAAGGAGAAACTATGAAAAATAATAACAATGAATTTTCTAAAGATAATGATAAAACTTTAGAAATTCCTAATATGGGGAATATTAATCCCACATTTGAAACACCTGTTACTGAGGAATTTATCATAGAAGAAATTACCGTTGAACCGGTAATATCTGATGGAGGTAATATGAACAACAATAATAATAAAAACAGTAAGAAGAAAAAAGATAAGAAAAAGAAACAAGGTAAATCTCCCTTATATCTAAGAATCATTGCTTGGTTCCTATCTATAACAGCTGGACTGTTTGTAGCGGGGGTTGTCGTTGTTAGTATCTTTGTAACATCCGTCATCGCATCGCCTAAAAAAATCGATGCAGAAACCTTCAATAAAAACGACTCTACTGTTGTATTAGACGCTAATGACAACATCATCTATGACTTAGGTGAGAAGTTAATTGAAAACGTTGAATATGATGAGATTGCACAATCATTAATTGATGCTTTTATATCTATTGAAGATTCACGATTCTTCGAACATGATGGATTTGACGTTCCACGTTTCTCAAACGCTATGATCGATAATGGTATCAGTAGTATTAAAAACATGAGCCTTACCTTTGATGGTGGCGGTGCATCAACTATTGACATGCAGTTAATTAAAAACTTTGTATTCTCTTCAGAAAACTCTAAAACCGGTGAAGCAGTAACACCTGCTGACTCTGGTATTGATGGTATCAAACGTAAAGTTTCTGAAATTTACTATGCTAAATATATTAACTCTAAAAAAATATTAGATAAAAAAGTAATATTCCAAAAATATGTAAATGCTATTAACTTTGGAGCAGGCTTTAACACATTGGGTGTTCAAAAGGCAGCTAACTTTTACTTTAATAAAGATGTATCTGAATTAGGACTTGTTGAATCAGCATTCTTAGCAGGTGTTGTTAACGCCCCTGCCCGCTATACACCTTATTATAAATTATCACTTGCAACAGAAAGAACACATACTGTACTTGAACTCATGAACTTTCATGGTTATATAACAGATGCTGAACTTGAACGTGCACTTACCGTTCCTTTAGAAAACTTATTTGTTGAACAAATTCAAAATAGAGCAGATGCTCTGCCAAATCAAGCTTACATAGACATTGTACTTGAAGAGGTTGAAGAGTTAACAGGTTTAAACCCAGCAACGAATTCAATGGTAATTAAGACTGCTATGAATCCAGAACTTCAAAGACAACTGGATAGAGCCCAAAACAGAGAGATTGCTTCCCTTGATATATCAAGTGTTAAAAACTCTCAAATGCAACTTGCAGCAACAGTTATTGACAACAAGACTGGTGAAGTAATTGCAAGCTTTGGTGGATATGATTATTATGGACAACGTATTATCAACCGTTCATACGATGCATTATATCAACCAGGATCAACTGTTAAGCCTTTATTAGCATATGCACCTGCTTTTGAATACTTAGGTTATTCAACAAGTCATGTCATTACGGATGAGCCTTATAAATGGGCTGGTACGGATCAATACTTAAATAACTGGAGTCGTAAGTATTATGGACAAGTTCCTTTACTAAGAGCTATTTCTAGTTCATACAACATTCCAGCTGTAAAAACTTATGATGAAGTTCATGCTAAAATTGGTCAAGACAAATACGAAGACTATGTTGAAGCAATCGGATTTAAACGCTATGCTCAAAACTTAGACGATTACTATGAATCAATTGGTTCTAACTTAAGAGGTAAAGATAAACTAAACTCACAATTTGCAATTGGTGGTAATGATTTCTATACCAACACACAAGAACTTGCAGGAGCACTTTCTGTAATGATGAATGGTGGAGAATATATCAAACCACATACAATTCGAGAAGTTGAAATTCTTGATACTGGTGAGATTATTAAATCCCCTCATAAAGCAACACCTGTTATATCAGATGCTGCTGCTTATCTAACAGCTTATACTATGAAAAATGTTATCGATGCTAACCCTTGGGGTGGTGTAGAAAGACACGTAGCTAGAAAATATCCAGTTTATGCTAAAACAGGTACATCTAACTGGAGTGGTACAGATAGAGAAACATTCAAAGTTCCAGCAGGTTCTGCTAAAGATAGATTGCTACTGACAGCAACGGATAAATTCTCAATCGCATCATGGTCAGGATTTGATCCTAGCTATATTAATAAAAAAGATGGTAAAGCATACCACTCTGAATCAGAAAAATCATTCCAAATTCAAGCAAAAATCAATGGATTTATTCTTGATAACTTAGAAAAACAATACGGACCAGGTGTTGCAATTAAACAACCTTCATCCGTTAGTCAAATAACACATATCTTAGGAACATTCCCTTACCAAAGCCCATTAACTGGTATGAACCCAGATTTAATTACAACAGGTTTTGTTAAGTCAGACTTTGCTTCCCTTGTTCCTGCAACACCACCAACACTGGAAGAATTTGCAGGTTCTAAAGTAGAAATGGTTCAAGAAAATAACAAATCTTATATAAACGTTACTTATAACGATTATCCGGATCCAGAAAAACTAATTAAAGCACCACCTACACTTGAGATGCCATTTGGTTCCTCTACTGTAACAGGTGTTAGACTCTATGATCCATCATGGGTATTTGGACCTGTACGTTATACAACTGAAGTATTTATCAATGGTAATGTTGTTGAAACTGTTAAATCAGATGTTCCAACACAACTCATACGAGTTGATGTAAAACCAGGACAAGATATTAAAGTATGTACATTCTATAGTTTCGAGTTGAATGACACAGTCGCTTCTAAGAAGACATGTCATGAAATCGATATGAAGGAACTAACAATTGAGTTACCTAACTTCAGTACTAAGAAATATTCTGATTTACAACTATTTGCACAAGAATATGACATTACACTGAATACATCTTATACTTCATTTGGTACATTAGCTCAATTCTTAAATATCACAAAAGCGGGTAACTATACAACAGCAACTTCGGCTAAAGTATCAGATATTCAAGGAACTACATGGGAAGTTAACCTTGTAGACCATACCGTAAATGTTGCATCCTTTAAGAATAAAAAAGCTTCTGAATTCAAAAACACTTATGACAGGTATGTTCCGATTGAAATTATTGGAGACCCTAGCAAACCAATTCTTGAAGTAAGAAATAAAGACGGTGTCCCACTTGATAGATTTAATCTCTCTGATTATTATGCTAAAGATGTGAAGATATTCGTTCATACTGAAAATGCTAACCAAGACTAAAAGTCGCCTTCGGGCGACTTTTTCTTTTGTTTATATAATCTAGTCTAATGTTCGAAAAAAAACAACCACATAGGTTGTTTTTAGTTTAAGCTTATTAATACTAATATTTAACTATACAATATCTTCAAACATTCTTGTTAGCATATCTCCATAAGAGATACCCTCTTTTTCCATCATCATTGGGTAAAGAGAAGATTTTGTAAATCCTGGTATTGTGTTAATCTCATTGAAGTAAACTGATTCATCTTCTGTTATAAAGAAATCAATTCTTGATAAATGATCACATTCTAATAAGTTGAATATGAATCCACTATCTTCAACTACCTTATCAAGCACAGACTGGCTATAAGGTAAATCAAACAGTGTTTCTTGTTCTGTTGATACATACTTCTCGTCATAGTCTGCTATAGGCTTGAAACGTGTTGCCTGGCAAGGTTTAGATACTATCATTTCTTTTTTAGTTTTAAGTACTGCAACTGATAGTTCTTGTGCTAAAATATATTCTTCAATTAGAACACGACTATCAAATTCAAATGCGAAGTCTAATGCTTTTATAAGTTCTGCTTCATTTTCAACATATGAGATACCAAATGATGAACCTTCTCTACTTGGTTTTACAACCAGTGGGTAAGTTTTATTTGATGTATCAAAATCTTGACCTTTTAGTACTAGATCATACTTAGCCATCTTGATGCCTTCTTTTTCACAGATTTGGTGTGTGAATGCTTTATCCATACAGATAGCAGATGATGTTAATTTAGATCCTACAAAAGGTATGTTTGCCAGTTCAAGTAAACCTTGAATTGAACCACCCTCACCTACAGGACCATGCAGCATTAACATAGCGCCATCAATATCTACTTGTTTTTGAGTTTTTAAATCATATAAACCTTTTTTGTTTTTATCAAATTTAAAGTAGTATTCACTTTCTTTAGGAAAGTTTTGGTTTGTGAAACTTTCACTTGTATACTGACCACTTGTCCATACGCCATCTTTTGTAATATAAATAGGTAGCATCTTGAATTTATCTTTAGGAAAGTTATCAAATACAGACTGTGCTGATAGTACTGATACATCATGTTCACTGTCTGTTGATCCAAATATTAATGCGATTGTTTTCATCTTAGTCCTCTTTCATTAAAGTCTCTAAAGCATAATAGCGAGACCCTTTAAATAAAATAAAGTTACCTTCTTTAAATAAAGCTTGTAATTCCTTATCTAGGGCTTCTTTATCTTTAAAGTGTTTTAATCTTTTGTCATTAAAGTGATGCATTGCTTTTTCAAATTCATCACCTAATAAGTATATCACTTCGATATCTTGTTCTAAAGCTTTTTTCAATGCTTCTTGGTGGTGTGCTTCTGTACCCTTTCCAAGCATATACATATCTGCTAAAACAGCATAACGTTTTTGTGTACTTGTATATTGTCCGAATAGATCAAGAATTGCTAGTAAACTTTTTGGACTTGATTTGTATGCATCAAATAAGATCGTTGCACCTTTATACTTATATATCTCTGTACGCATTGCTGTTAACTTGATATCTTCAAGACCTTTATTGATGATGTCATCATTAAACCCTAAACTTCTTAGTAATGAGATAACACCTGCTGCATTACTTGCTTGATGCTGTCCCAGTAAGTTAATAGCATAATCTCTTTGATTCAATTTGAAACTTGTTTTATCACTTTGCACTTCTACATCTGTAATAACATAGTCATTGTCTTCATTAAATCCAAATGATTTCTCATCACTTGCAAGTTTTCTGTATATCGCAACATCACCTTGATAGAAACATTTTGATTTGTCTTTTATATTATTAAAGATTGAAAACTTTTCTTTTCCTAAAACTTCATAGTCATCTTCAAAATTATCCATATGTGCTTGGTCTAAGCTTGTAAGTATTGCACTAGTTGGGTAGACAAGATTTACCATTGCATCAATTTCTTTAGGTGCATCCAGTCCCATTTCAAAAATACCGTAGCGTGTTTTTGAATCACATTTGAAAAGTGTTAGACATGATCCTATCGCTGTATTTTGATTTTCAAATGTAGCAACTGTAGGCGCAACGTTTGAACAAACACTGAGTAACATATCTTTAGTGGATGTTTTTCCATTACTTCCTGTAATTGCAATAACTTCCATATCTAAACTTTTACGATAAATTCTTGCAAAACTAAAAAGAGCTTCAAGTGTATCTGATACTAGTATTTGAGGGATATCAAGATCTAATCTTCGTGATACTAAAAGTGCTTTAGCACCATTATCAATAGCTTCTTGAGCAAAGTCATGACCATCAACGCGTTCTCCTACAAGACATACAAATAAATCATCTTCTTTTACAAGTCTTGTATCTACATTAACACCTTTAACATATCCTGTATTTAAAACTTCTGCTCCCAGTAAGTTTCCTATTTCTACTGTACTCATTTTATTCATAGATTATGTTTCTCCTTTAGCTTTTCTAATATGATGTATATATCTTCATGATTACTTGCGGTACTGATATAGCGTCCAAATAATAGAAGCAGGTAATGTGCATTAGCCCAATCCTTTTCTTGGAAAACTTGCATCAGTTTGTTTTCTACTTTGATAACAGAATCATCCGCTTCTGCATAACCCAATCTTTTAGCAATACGTGCCACATGGGTATCCACTGCAATGGCTGGTATATTGAAACTTACCGCCAACATTACATTGGCTGTTTTTCTACCTACCCCAGGCAGCGACATGAGGTCTTTTCGTGTCTTGGGTACAACACTGTCATAAACCTCTACAAGACGCTTAGACGCTCCGATGATGTGTTTGGCCTTTGCTTTTTGAAGCCCTAAAGGTTGTAGTATCTTTTCAACATCTTCATGCTTTGCTAAAGATAGACTTAATGGGTCTTCATATTTTTCAAATAGTATGGGTGTTATTTTATTTACAGCAGCATCTGTTGTTTGTGCTGATAAAATAACAGCAATAAGAAACTCAAAATCATTATTTGAGTCTAATTCATTACCTTGATCAGGAAACTCTTTTCCTAATATTTCTAATATCAATTCTGGTTTCAATTACTTAATCCTTTTTCTTTTCTATTATTTGCAAGGACTGTATTGATATAAGCAAGGCTTACCTTCTTATAAACAATTGCAGTTCTTAGTGCTGATATAATTTCATCTTGGGTATAGATACCCAACCATGTATTGAGTCTTTCAAGTTCAACCTGAGACAAAGGTCTTGCAAGTTCTTGTTCAAAGACTTCAAATATATTTTCATCAATATACTCATATTTCAAACCTTCTTCAAATAGATTATCTATTGAAAAAGCGAATGAATCTACATTTGGGGTTATTTTTAATACTTTAGTTACAGATAAAGAATGTAATACTTCATCAACCTTAAAAGATTCAAAACCACTTCTTTTTGCTAACTCTTCTGGAGTTATATTGATGCGATTTATATTCATATAATCAATCAGTAATAATATTACTGTTTGATGTGCTGTTAAATTTAGCACACCTAAATTTTCAAGTATCCAATCCCTACGATTTATATAGGATTTCTTCCACCACATATCTTATCCTCCAAATTCAAATACAATATCATGTGACTCTAAATCTAAAAACACAATATGTCCTTTTTTTTCTAATGCATAAACTACTTTATCATTAAATACACCATATGATATTTCAGATTCTTTAAATCCTAAAGTTTCTGCTTTTGCAAAAACATTGTCATAAGGCATATAAGCTTGTTTTCCTACTTTATCTATTGCTTGGTTAAACCAGTGTAATTCATCTTCATACTTAACTACATAATATATATCACTGAGTGAGAATCTATTCATAAATTCAGTATTCGAAATTTCACTCACTTTCTCATATGCTTCAACATAGAGCTTGTTTTCCTTCTCCATAGCACGAAGTGGTCCTGCAATGAATCCTGCATGAAAAAGTAACAATAGTAATAAAACTACCATTACAAGTAATAAATCAATCAGTACGTTTTTTATCTTACTTTTCATGCTTACTCCTTTTATACAATACCACCAATATTTTTTAAGATGATATCAACACTACCATCTAAATTTTCTTTAACTTCAAGTATATCTTCGATTATTAAAGAATCTAAAGGTATTGTTACTTCTATTCCAAGTTCAGTATTAATTTTGTGTTTCTTTCTTGCAGAAAGTCTTGATACATCTGCTGATACAATCAGCGGAGGTAAAAAGGTTTCTTCAAATGTTTCATTTACAAATGTTTGTTCATCCTCATCTAAATCAGGAAATACATTATCTAAAATACGTTTTGGTTCAACTTCTTCAAATAGTTCAGCTGTTTCAATGATCATTTGTTTTGATTTAATCGTATTGTCTAATACATTTTCTTGTCTTTTTTCAGATACATAATCAACCATTGCATCAAGTATCTCAAGACTTTTCTTTGCATTTGGTATTGTTTTGAATCCTAAGAGTTCTTCAAGGTATAACTGCGTATTGTTGTTATGTTTTACCTTTAAATCTCCTGTATTCAAATCAAATGCGAATGCTGTTTTAACACTTGCTAAAGAATCAGACATAATACCTAAACTATGTTCAATATCATTGTCATCTTCATCAAGTATTCTTACAAATCCGGAACGACTTGCAACCTCAAACATGACAAAGGATACTGTCTCCTCTTCATGAACCATTGCAAATACAAGGTTTAAAGCTGTATGCTTTGTGGTTGCTTCATAGTGATCAAACCATGCTTGAGCAAGGGTTGTTGATACAGCCATGAAGTTAAATTCTTCTCCAATATATTCATTTAATAAACTTTCTTCTTCAAGTACACCTGATGATGTACCGCTACTTTTCATTAGACCTTTATATAATTTTAATATAAAACCATCTAATTCAGCATTTTGGTTTAGGTTAATTTGTCTTTTACTAAGAACAACTGTTGCTAAACTGTTATCTACTGAATGTACAACTACTTTTGTTACTTGCATTGTCTCATCCCTATTCTATTCTTGCCCTTCTATAATACCATAATTAAGGTGTATATAGAATGAAATCAAGCGAGTTTAGATTACTTATTTATTTTCTTTTTTTAATAATTGACATGAAAAAACCACCCTGTAGATTTTCTACTGAGTGGTTTTGATCTATTGTAAATTATTTTTTAATTAAACTTTCTTCCCATACTGGGTTTGGTTCTACTTCTAATAGATCTGCAACTGTAGCTGCTACGTTTGCAAGTCCAAATCCACCATCTTGTTTAAGTTCAACATCTTTACCATAGACAATGAATGGTACTGGGTTGATTGAGTGTGCTGTTTTAATGTTTCCTTTTTTGTCATACATTTCATCAGCATTACCATGGTCTGCAAGTACAATTAGAATTGCGTTGTTACGATCAATTGCTGGTAGCAATCTTGTAAGTGCTAAGTCTACTGCTTCAACTGATTGGATAACAGATTGCATTAAACCTGTATGTCCTACCATGTCACCATTTGGATAATTGATTCTAATAAAGTCATATGATTTTGAATCTAATGCTTCAATTACTTGGTCAGTAATTTCTGCTGACTTCATCCATGGACGTTGGTCAAATGTAACATCATCACCTTTTACTTCTACCCAAGTTTCTAAGTCTTCGTTGAATTTCTCTGAACGGTTACCGTTCCAGAAATATGTAACGTGACCATATTTTTGAGTTTCTGAAATTGCGAATGTATTAAGTTTATTTTCAAGTAATGTTTCTGTTAATGTATTTGAAATATGTGGTGGGTTTACTAAGTAATGTTTTGGTATTTCTAAGTCACCATCATATTGTAACATTCCTGCATATTTAACGTGTGGAACATGTCCTCTGTCAAAGTAATCAAAGTCATCGCCTGCTTCAAATGCTTTTGTAATTTCAAGGGCTCTGTCTCCTCTAAAGTTAAAGAATACAACTGAGTCACCATCAACAATAGGTGCTACTGCTTCGCCATCTTTTGCAATTACAAAAGGTGGTAAGTATTGGTCAGATAAACCTTTTTCTTCTTCACGGTATGTGTTGATTGCTTCTGTTGCACTTGCAAACTGTCTTGCACTGCCTTTAACGTGTGTATTCCATCCACGCTCAACCATTGGCCAATCAGCATCGTAACGGTCCATTGTAATTAACATTCTACCGCCACCTGATGCGATGAATGAGTCGAATGTTTCATCATTTAATTCTCTCATAAGTGCTTCTACTTCATCAACATAGATAAGCGCTGATTGTTGTTCAACATCACGACCATCTGTTAATGCATGTAATGCAACTCTTTTTGCACCACTTTTTTTAGCTTCTTTTAATAAAGCAAGTACGTGACTTACATTTGAGTGAACATTACCATCTGATAATAAACCAATTAAATGTAATGTATTGTCATTTAGATCTTCATATAACCAGTTCCATGTTTTACTTGTAAATAATGAACCATCAGCAATAGATTGTCCTACAAGTTTTGCACCTTGAGCATATATTTGACCTGCACCCAGTGCATTGTGTCCTACCTCTGAGTTACCCATGTCACTATCATCAGGTAATCCCACAGCATAACCGTGTGCTTTTAATTGAATATTTGGACTTGTTTTAAATAATTTATCTAGTGTTGGAGTGTGTGCTAATGTTACTGCATTTCCTTCAGAAGGTTCTGCAATCCCTACACCATCCATTACAACTAATACTACTGGATTTTTTTTCATAATTTTCCTCCTGTTTACTTGTATATCTTACCATTTATTTGATTACTTGTGTATTAAAAAACTAAGATTTATCATATCTATTACAGTTAATAAATATATATAAGCCAATCGAATGCATATATATAGAAAATAAAGCTTCGATATCGTACTATTTATAAAGAAAAGAGGTATAAATTATGAAAGTACAAGTTTTTTCAGATTTCGTATGTCCGTTTTGCTATATTGGTAAAACACACCTAGAACAAGCAATTAAAGAAGTTGACCCTACTATAGAAATTGAAATGATGTCATTTGAATTAGATCCATATCAAGAAGATATTGAGGATGTATCAATTGCACAACATCTTGCTAATAAATATGGAATGTCAGTTGATGATGCTATTATGAATAATAATCGTATTAAGGAAATGGCTAAAAGTGTTGGATTGGATTTTAACTTTGATACTATGAAGTTATGTAACACGTTTAATGCACATAAAATTTTCCAATATGCAAAGACCAAAGGTCTTGCAAATGAAGTATCAAATAAATTCTTAGAGGCTTATTTTTCTTTAGGACAAAACATTAACGATAAAGATACTTTAATAAGACTGAGTAAAGAAGGTGGTCTTAGTGAAGAACAAGTACTTGAAGCACTTAAGAGTGATGAGCTAGCTTATAAAGTTAAGCAAGAGCAACAACATGCTGCAAGCATAGGTGTTAAAGGGGTTCCCCACTTTGTGATTGATGATCAAGTATTCCTGTCAGGTGCTCAACCTGTTCAAACATTTAAAGACGCACTATTACATGTAAAAACTTTGAATTTCAATAAAGTTCAAGATGGATTAACATGTGATGATGGTCTATGTGATATCTAGATTTAATATAAAATAAAACGTTCCAACAATTACATGTAACTGGTGGAACGTTTTTTAGTATTTATCTGTATTGTTAGTGACTTGAAAAGAGTTTTTGTTCTCCTTCATATCCCAGAACTTCAATTTCATATATTCTAGCAGCTTTGTCTGTATTTTGCGTTGGTTTGCTTATTTCTATTTTAAGATACCTTGCATGGCTTGCTTTAATCTTATCTGCTGTAATACCTTTAGTATTATCTTTAACATCAACAACTTTCTCATAAACAAGATTATCATTACTGATAGATATTGAGTAATCTTTTGTGTTTGATGCCTTTGGCTCCCCTCCTGCTTCAGAATGATGAATATTGATTGAGCAAATTAGACTGATACTTTCTAAATCAATTATGATACTGTGAATTCCTTCTGCATCTGCACACCACTTTGAACGAATGTTTCCATCAACAGCATATTCTCCTCTTTCATCATCTGTACAATTACTCGATGTTTTTACAGGTTTTCCTTGTGATAGATTAGTTTTTTCTTTATCTGCTAAACTTGTCACAGTAATAAAGTCTTTCGCAATTAAAACATCCTTACCTTTAGTATTTTCACCATACATCTCAATCGTATATAAGCCTTCTTTTTCATAAGAGATTACCGGACACTCATTTGAATCATTGTGAACTGTAGCCCCTTTAAAATTCCAGGATATGTCGCGTGTAATTAGGGAACTTTCATTGAATAAATTTATTTTCTCATTAACACCAACAAAGTTTTCTGTTAGCGAAAAACTAACTTTTGGAGATGGGTTAAAATTTAATACTTGATCAATAAAAGCCACTAGAACTCCTTCAGATACTTCCTTACCACTGTTATAACCTGAACTTAATATTTCTTCTTTTAAAATTCCATAGTCTCTTTCATTATTCATAATTTGAGCAAGATTCATCTCAAGCGCTTTGAGTCCAATCTTACCTAAAAGCCCCAGTTTTATGATGTTAGATTTCCCTTCTGCCATAATATTTTCTGGAAGCTTATCCAATAGAACCTCACAAGCTTTAATTATTTTATTTAGTTCTATACTTAAGTAATTTTGTAATTCTGTAACTCCCTTGCCTTCACCAACACAGCGCCAATACTTAGTAAACATTTCTTGAAGTTCAGGAGCATCTTGTCTACCTACATCCCATGCTTTACTCATGCGTGAAGAATGATTTGAGAATATCTTCATCTCTTCTTTTAAATCACCATACAATATATCTAAAGTATTATTCAATGACACTTCTGCATCATACTCATGCGGATTCCAAGAATAATCCGCTCCTGTTGCCAAGGATATCTTAGACAATTCAGCATGTTCCATAGGATTTAAAATGAAGTAATCTACATATTCATCTATTCCTTTGTCTATATCTACAATAGGACCCAGTGCTAGTTTTTCTTTTTGATAATCTGTAACCGGATAGTTCCACCAAAGTGCTATATTATCTCCGTAAATTTCATTTACAAATCTTGCATTTTCCATAGTCAAATATTCAGATACAATAACACTCCCTGTCCACATAACATGTATATCATCTTGTAAGGTTTCTGAGAAGTTCTTTGTATAGGTACTGATAGGACCATGCCCTACCATAGCAAAAGTATCATATTCTGTTGGAACAGTAATTAAGGGCGTAATGTCATCATACTTCTGAATAAATTCATTTTGAAATTTATTGAGTAAGTTTGCCTGGTTGGTACCATCTTTGTTTAAAATATCATCAAAATATATTGAAAAACTTCTTACTCCCATATTATAAAGTATTTGGCTTTTTTGAATTAAGGTTTCAAAGTCTTTCTCTTTATTCTCGCCCACTAAATCAATATCATTACCAGGAGAAATGGCAAAGACAAAATTAACTTTGTTTCTTTTAGAACCTTCAATCAATTTCGTCATACGTTCAAGTTGATCTTCAGGATAGGGTTCACGCCATAATGTACGATGATAAGGGTCATCTTTTGGCGCATATATGTATGTATTAATTTTCATATCTCCATAGAACTTAAATTGTTCTAAACGTTGTTCAGTAGTCCATGGTGTACCATAAAATCCTTCTACAACCCCTCTTACTGACATGGTAGGATAATCAATTATATCTAAAGATGCTATTCTCTTTCCATCTATTAGGCTGGCAAGTGTCTTACTTGCATAGTATGCACCTTGGTTACTTGAAGCATTGATGAGGATAAAGTCATTATCTATATATAATTGATAGGCTTCCTCACCATATTTAGCAATGTCGACTCTTTTAAATGTGCTTTCTAGAGTCTTTATAACTACCTTGTCTTTACCAGCTAAAGATACAATAACTTTATAAGCGGCGTTTTCATCAATCTCTATCTGGTGTTTTTCTAAAGTGTCGATTAAGTTGTTTTTAAGGTCTGAATCAAGAGCCTCATCTAAAATTAAAGATACTTTATCAAGCTTTATATAAGTACCAATTTTTTTGATACTTTGTGGTTTTGGAAGTAATTTATTCTTCATGTATTCTCCTCTTTTTCTGTGTCATATTATGATTTTTATCATCTTTTAAACACTATATTATTTTCTAATTTAACTTTAACATTCATGCTTTATATTTCAATGTTATTATCATAGTTTAATTAGTGATTTCTATTCATATTACTTTCATGACTCAAGACTAAATATAAACATTGCATAAGATACGATTTTCCCAATATAAAAACTCAGACGAATCTGAGTTTTTATCTTAATGTTAATCTTTTTGTGATGCTACAAAATCTTTGAACCAACTTGACATCTCCTTTTTCGAAGAAAACGTTAACAAGTTTCGTTCGGAAATCATAGTTTTCTTACAATCGTTGCATCTGTATCTCTGTTTATTTTGTTTAGTTTTTCCCGCCTTACAGGTTTTAGTTCCTTTGCAATAAAAGCATATAAATTTTTTCATTAGAATCATGACATCTGTTTTTTCGCTCAGGCTCAAGATCTTCTGATATGAATCTAACCATCAATTCGATATTTATATTCCCCTTTATTTCAAGCAATTTTCTTGTAGACATCT
>JAAYGI010000084.1 GCA_012727815.1 Erysipelothrix sp. | reverse complement strand
TTATTTCCAATTATGGGTCGTATGATGGGTATGAGTGATTTAGCATTTGGACTGTGGACTGGAACAGCAGTTAATGACACATCATCTGTTGTAGCGGCGGCTTATGCTTTTTCAGATGGTGCTGGAGGAATAGCGACAATGGTTAAGCTTGTTAGAACACTTGTTATTATTCCAACGGTGCTTATATTTTCTTTAATCCATCATAGAACAAAAGTAAATCAACCAAACCATAAAGAAAAACTAAAACTTACATCTTTATTTCCATGGTTTATCTTAATGTTTGTGATGATGTCTGGATTGAGAAGTGCAAATATCGTAACTGAAAATATGGCATACTATTTTAAATTAACATCACAATTCTTGATGGTTGTAGCACTTGGAGCAATCGGTCTAAAAACAGATTTAAAAGCAATGAAGAAATCTGGTATAAAGCCAATGTTACACGGTTTTATAATATCCGTGCTTGTAGTTGTAGTTGCGCTTCTTGTAGAATATTCAATGGGAATACTATAATAAAGATATATAAAACAGAGAGTTTTGCATATGGCAATTGTTATTATCTGTGATAAACTTTAATCATAGATGGCAGATTGGCAGGAAGATATTATGAAAAGAGTCAAATAGTTCCAACTAATATATTTAATTAGGGGGACACTTACGGCATTAGAATTTGTATTCGTAAGAGGGCTATTTACATGGCTTATTGCCGTAGTTGCTATTTTGGTAGCTGGAGTATTTAACGTATTAATAAATATAAAAGAGAAGGATTTCTTACAAGCTGCGCTTTATGTACTTACAACTGTAGCACTTTGTATGGGTTACTTTGTAATATTACAGTAGTTTGAATTAAGTATGTAAAGACTCCCATATGGGAGTCTTTTTTCAGTTAAAAGGGAGTCTATATCGAAAAACACTGCTCCAAACACATTATTTCACGTAGTGTTCAATGAACTAGTGTAGTAACACAGTGGAGATTAGCGTATAATATAATAATAGAGATAGGGTGATTAGATGTTAGAGTTAAGAAAAATTAAAAAATCATATAGAACAAAGGATTTTGTTCAAAATGCCTTGAATGGTGTTGATATCGCATTTAGAGAAAATGAGTTTACTGCAATACTGGGAGCATCAGGTTCAGGTAAAACGACAATGTTAAATATTATAGGAGGACTGGATCAATATGATTCAGGTGACTTATTAATAGAAGGTGTTTCTACAAAAGAGTATAAATCTTCTAATTGGGATGCATATAGAAATAACCGTGTGGGTTTTGTATTCCAAAGTTACAACCTAATTCCTCACCAAACAGTATTATCAAATGTTGAATTGGCACTTACATTAAGTGGTGTATCTAAAAAAGAAAGAAAACTACGCGCTGAGAAAGCACTTGAAGAGGTAGGATTAAAAGACCATATCTATAAGCTACCAACACAATTGTCAGGAGGGCAAATGCAACGTGTTGCAATTGCACGTGCATTGATTAATGATCCTGAAATAGTACTGGCTGATGAACCAACAGGGGCACTTGATAGTACAACAAGTGATCAAGTTATGAAACTTCTGGAAGAGATTGCAAAAGATAGATTGGTTATTATGGTTACGCACAACCCAGAGCTTGCGCATGCATATACTAATAGAATTATTGAACTTAAAGATGGGAATGTTATCGGTGATACAAATCCATATGTAATTGATGAAAAGGCATCTGTGGTTGCTGAAAAATCACAAGGAACTAAGATGTCATTTTTTACTGCAATTGCATTGTCAGTTAGTAACTTAATGACTAAAAAAGGAAGAACCTTTATTACATCACTTGCAGGATCTATAGGAATAATAGGAATTGCATCGATTCTTGCATTGGCAAGTGGTATTAATCTATATATAGATGGTATAGAGCAGGAGACCATGAGTGCATATCCATTAACAATTGATACATCAGGTATCGATATTACAAGTTTTATGGGTAGTAGTGCTGAGATGTTCTCAGATACATTTGGTAAAGATAGAGCAGATGATGAAGTACCTGTACTAAATTCAATCAGTTCAATGTTTAGCCATCAAAATCAAAATGATTTGAAATCATTGAAATCATATATTGATAATAATAAAAACTTAATCGACCCATACGTTAAAAATATTCAATATAAATATGGTTTAACTCCTGAAATCTTCTTAGAGGATCAAGACCCTTCCATAAGACAAGTAAATCCTGAAAGTGTATTTGAACGATTTGGTTTAACTGATATGGGTGGAATGGGCATGATATCTGGTGCATCTGAAATGGGTGGCACAAGCTTTATTGAACTTCCGGGTGAAACATCACTTTTCGAATCTCAATATGATGTACTTGCAGGTAAATGGCCAAGTAATAAAAATGAAGCAGTTGTAGTACTTATGGATAATGGAGCACTGACTGATTTAACAATGTATTCATTAGGTTTAAAAGACAGGGTTTCACTAAATGAAAAACTCGAAGGTATTATTAATGATGAAACAGTTGTTTCTGATGAGGATGATAAAATTGATAACATCAAATTCAATGACATCTTAGGAATTAACTTCAAAGTTATTAATCCAGCTGAAAAATATGCATATGATTCAAATTACGACCTATGGCTTAATAAATCAGATGATATAAAACATATGGATGGTGTGATTGAAAAAGGTGAGGACTTAAAAATTGTAGGGATTATTAAATCTTCTGATACAACAAAGACTCCCATGCTTCAATCAGGTATCTATTATACAAATGATCTTTCAAACCATCTTATGGTAGAGTCAGTAAATTATGATATCGTAAAAGCACAACTTGCAACACCTGATATTAATGTATTAACAGGAAAAGCATTTGATGATAAATCACAAACAAATCCCGCTGAATTGTTTAAATTTGAAAACATGGTAACAATTGATCAAGAACAAATCCAAAAAGCATTTAAGTTTGATACATCCAAAATAGATTTTGATATGTCTAAACTAAATGCAAATTTAGATAAGGTCGAATTTTCTGAAATAGATCTTGAAGGATTGGCAACTACAATTGCTAATCAAATAAATGTACCAGTTGATGAAGTTATCGCAATCTTTACCAATGTATTAACAGATTTCATAAAAGAACAGGTAGATTTAGGAATTGTTGATCTTCCAACAATGTTGGCGAACTTTGAAGAATACATTAACAGACCCGCAGTTCAAGAAAAAATTAGTCAAGAGATTGCAAAGCTTACAGAAAATTCACAAATTCAAAAAGAATTAACAACAATCATTCAAAACTACTTCACTGAGTATATGACATCAAACTTCAATAACATCATGCTTAGTGTACAAAAGGATATGGCAATACAAATGGAAGCACTGATGGGTGATATGGCAACATCAATTCAAAGTGCTTTATCAGTTGATACAAATGCAATGGCAAAAGCATTTAAGATTAATATAGATGAAGATGAGATTGTAGATTTGATTAGAAGTCTTATGGAAACTGGACAAACAACTCAACAATCAAATCTAAAAGCATTTGGTTACAGCAATGTAGATCAGCCAACTCAAATAAATTTATATCCTAAAGATTTTACTACAAAAGAAAATGTTGTTGGATTCTTAGATGATTATAATCAGAAAATGACCAACGAAAAAGCAGATGATAAAGTCATAAAGTATACAGACTTTGTAGGTGCAATGATGTCATCTGTAACAACAATTATTAATACAATATCATATGCACTTATTGCCTTTGTTGCGATATCATTAATTGTTTCATCCATAATGATTGGTGTTATAACATATGTATCCGTACTTGAAAGAATTAAAGAAATTGGTATCCTAAGAGCAATTGGAGCAAGTAAGCAAGATATAAGACGTGTCTTTAATGCTGAGACTTTAATTATTGGTTTTATAGCAGGTTCCTTTGGTATCTTTATTACTTACATTATTAGTTTCTTCGCAACCATACTTGTCCATAATAAGTTTGGTATTCCAAATATTGCACATTTAGAGCCGCAAGCTGCTATCATACTTATCTCAATTAGTATGTTCCTAGCATTTATATCAGGATTAATACCAGCATCATCTGCTGCGAATAAAGATCCTGTCGAAGCTTTAAGAAGTGAATAATTAAGTTATTAATAAAATGAAACTGAAGTCATGTGATGTCATCATTAAAGATGTCACTAAACTTCAGTTTTTTCTTTGTGTTGAATTTCACTTACTGTTGACAGTGTTCATATTTTTGAATATAATTGTTTTTATGAACACGGAGGGTAATATGAACAATATATTCGAATTACTATATTTAATTGAGGTTAAAAAATTAAGCACCCAAAGAGAGTTTTCACAAGCTTTAAATATGAGTTTGGGGAAGGTTAATAAGATAGTTAAAGATGCGGTTGATGCTGGTTATATCCTGGCAGACTCATATTCAATCACTCAGAAAGGCCAAGAATTACTTGAAAGCAATAAGGTCGATAATGCTGTAATCATGGCGGCAGGTTTTGGGTCAAGATTTGTACCTATGACTTATGATACTCCTAAGGGTCTTTTAGAAGTTTATGGTGAAGTTATGATTGAAAGACAAATCAAGCAATTACATGAAGTTGGAATAAAAGATATTACAATTGTTGTTGGTTATTTAAAGGAAAAGTTTGAATATCTAACAGATGAGTTTGGCGTCAAACTTATATTTAATCCAGACTATTCAATTAAGAATAATATTTCAACACTATTTTATGCAAAAGAAGAACTTAAGAACACATATGTATTAACATCGGACATCTATATGACTGAAAATCTATACAGACCTTATGAATCATTTTCTTTTTATGCTGCAGAATATTCAGTAGAAGAAACAGATGAGTGGACTGTAAAGATTAATAAGGATAACTTAATTACTGAAGTAAATCCAGAAGGTGGAAAAGATGCTTGGATTATGTACGGTCCAACATTCTTTAAAGAGGATTTTAGTAAGAAGATTGTCGAACTGATTGACTCATATTATACAGAGACAAAAAGTGCACAGTGGTATTGGGAAGATGTATATCTTAGACACCTTGATGATCTTGATATGTACATTAGGAAATATCCTAATGACATCATTCTTGAATTTGAATCCTTGGAAGAACTTAGGGTCTATGATAAATCATACCTTGAAGATGCACGCTCAGAAATCTTAGATATTATTAAAACTGTATTTGATGTTAGTCTGTCTGAAATAGTTGAGATATCAACCTTAAAAGCAGGGATGACAAATGATTCATTCTTGTTTGATGTAAAGGGTGAGAAATATGTATTTAGAAATCCTGGTGTAGGTACAGAATTTTTAATCAATAGAAAACAAGAGGCAGAAGTATATTCAGTGATTAAAGAATTAAATATGTCAGATGATGTAATTTACTTACAACCTGACAAAGGTTATAAGATTACAAGATTTATTCATGACTCAAGAACAATTGATCATTATAACAAAAAAGAACTTGAATTGGCCCTTACAAAGTTAAGAACTTTACATAATTCTGGACTGGAAACAAAGCATGCATTTGATATAAAAGAACGTATCGAATTTTATCATAATTTATGTCTTAAAAATCGTGCCATCTTATTTGGAGATTTTGATGAAGTATATACAAATATTAAGAACTTATTAGGTCAATTAGATAAGGTTGATAGAGAGAAAAAATTATCTCATGTTGATTCTGTTTATGATAACTTTCTATATGATGGAACAGATGTAACGCTTTTAGATTGGGAATACGCTGGTATGGCAGACCCACTCATTGATATTGCGATGTATGTACTATATGCAGGGCTTCAAGATAATGAAATTGTAGAACTTTTAGATATGTATCTTGAAAGAATTCATACAGATGAGGAACTACTGGTAGTGCATAGTTATATTGCTTTGGGTGGACTCTTATGGTCACTTTGGACTCAATACAAACAAGCATGTGGGGAAGATTTTGGGACCTATGGTATGGAACAATATCAGTATGCACGAAAATATTCAAGAATAGCACTAAAGGAGTTTAGCGAAAATGCATAAAAAAGGAAGTATAATGGGACTTGTCTCTGGTTTTTTCTGGGGACTTGATTCAGTAGTTTTAGGTTTAGCACTTGCTTATCCTATTATGTTAGGATTGGGCGTGTCAGCATCACTCATTACGACATTTATTCATGATTCATTTTCATTTATTGTTCTATTACTTATTATTTTCAAGTTAAAGAAAACTGATGAATTAAAAAGAGTCTTGAAATCAAAGTCAGGCTTAGCGATTATCATAGCGGCACTTTTAGGTGGTCCTATTGGAATGGGAGCTTACATACTTGCGATTAATTATCTTGGTTCAACCCTGGCTTCAAGTATATCGGCGATATATCCAGCCATTGGCTTGGTACTTGCATTTATCTTCTTAAAAGATCGCATGAAAAAACACAGTATTGTTGGTCTTATGATAGCTATATTTGCAATTATTATGATGGGGATATCACCTGATATTTCTGTAAATAACTTACCGCTTGGTCTATTGTTTATAGGGATATGTGCATTTGGATGGGGAAGTGAGGCAGTAATTATAAATGCTGCATTAAAGGAAGATGTATCAAGTGAGGTTGCACTTGCAATAAGACAAATGACGAGTGCTCTTACATATGGTCTTATTGTAATGCCTCTTGTTGGTTACACTTCTGTTGCAGCTGTTGTATCAATGCCAACAGTAATAATTATTGTACTTCTAAGTGGTTTGGTAGGAACACTATCATATCTTGCTTACTATAAATCAATTGATTTAATTGGAGCAACTCAAGCCATGGGATTAAATATATCCTATCCAGCGTGGGCATTCGTTTTTCAATATTTTGTGGACAAACAATTCAGTGTCTATCTCTTTGCATTATCAATACTGATAATGGTAGGTTCAATCATGAGTAATGAAAAACCAAAAGAAGTCCTTAATATCTTTAAGTTTCATAAAGACTGAGTCAAATCTGTGCTATAATTTCTAAAGTGAGTAAATTTTTAGAATTTTAGTATGAGGGAGATTTTATGGAATATACAGTATGTAATGTCGATATTAAAGAAGTTCAAAAAGTTCAATTAGAAATGGTATTAGTCTTAGATCGTTTATGTAAGAAACATAAGATACCTTATCAGTTATATTCAGGTACATTATTAGGGGCTATTAGACACAATGGTTTTATACCGTGGGATGATGATCTTGATGTTTGCATGTTAAGGGCGGATTATACTAGATTTTTGGATGTATGTAGATATGACTTAGATGCAAAATACTTTTGCCAAACATTTGAAACTGATAAGAAGTATCTCTTACAGTTTGCGAAACTTAGAAAAAACAATACAACATTTATAGAGAATTCTGTAGCATCAGAAAAAATACACCATGGAATTTATATTGATATCTTTCCGTTTGATAATATCGAACCTGATTCTTTTAAAGGAAAGTTTCAAAAGAGAGTTTATTATATTCTTAATAAACTTACTTTAATTCGATCCAAGTCAATTGTAAACATGGCACAAAACCCTCTTAAGAAGTTTGTAAGAACTGTTGTAAGGGGATGTGTCTTAATCCTACCTAAAGGTCCAATGGATAAACTACAACGTTCAGTTGCGGAAATGTTGAACTATAAAGAAACAGAATATGTAACGGATATTGTAAGTGGTGCTGATAATGCAACCTACAATAACTATAAAGTTAAAAGAAAAGACTTCAACAATTTAATAGATTGGGAATTTGAAGGTCATGCTTTACCAATACCTAAAAATTATGATGCAGTACTGAAATCAAACTTTGGTAACTATATGGAGTTCCCACCAGTTGAAGATAGACAGCCACATCATAATATTATTGAACTTGATTTTGATAACTAATAAGAGTGTAGCGGTACAAAATGTACTATCTGACACTTTTTATCTGTCAAAATAACCCCGTTTAAAGTTGACTTAAACCCTTAAGAAAGATATCCTTTAATAAGTTAAGCTTATGAAACACAAGAAATACGATCTTTTGTATTTATTAAGATTAAAGCAGTAAAGTTACACAAGAAATGAAACTTTAGTGGCAGTTACGCATAGAATTAGATAACAGGAGTTGAAGAAATGAAATATGCCTTAAGTATAGATATTGGTGGAACCAATACACGTGTCAGTCTTATTGATAATACATTGAATGTTGTTGCCTATGAATCGTTTACAACAGAAGCTCAAGATCCATTGTTAACATTAGAAAAGATTGAAAATATTATTGCATCTTATGATAAAGAAATAATTGGAGCGGGTGTATCCTGTCCAGGACCTTTGGATTTAAAACAAGGAATTATTTTATCACCGCCAAACCTTCCAGGTTGGCATGGATTTGAATTGGTAAAAGAAATGCGCAATCGATTTAATATGGAAGTATATTTAGAAAATGATGCCAACCTTGCAGGTCTTGCAGAAGCAGCAGTAGGTGCTGGAAAAAGTCACGGCACTGTTCAGTATTTAACAATCAGTACTGGTGTTGGTGGTGGATTTGTGATTAATGGTGAAATATTCCAAGGGTCACAAGGATTTGCACAAGAGATTGCCAATGTTATTCTTGTTCCAGGTGGCTTTAAATTGGGTGAATTACAAGCAGGTAGTTTAGAGTCGATAGCATCAGGAACAGCAATTGTTGCCCGAGCTCGTGAAAAGGGAATTAAAGCACTACATGCTGGTGAGGTTAATGACCTTGCACAACTTAACAATGCAATATGTATTGAGATCATGGAAGATGCTAAGGAATATCTAGCCAATGCAATCGCAACAATCTATGCATTCTTAGATCCAGAAATTGTTGTACTGGGTGGAAGCGTAGCCTTAAAGATTGATGGATTTATAGAAGATGTAGAAAATCGTGTTAAGTCTAAGGTTTATCCTGTAGTTGCAAAACATGTAAAAATAAGAAAAGCATTATTGGGTGAGGACAACGGAATCATCGGTGGCGCAATACTAGCGTTTAATAAAAAGGAGATAGATTATGTCAATTCATAAAATAAAAGCAAGTTCAAAAGACTACCTTTGGGGTGGTACAAAGTTAATCACAGAATACGGTAAGAAAACAGATCAAGACATTATGGCTGAGAGTTGGGAGATTTCATCTCATACAGATGGTCCAAGTATTCTTGTAGACGAAAATATGACTTTAAAAGAATACACTGATAAATATGGTGCAAAGGTAGTAGGAACAAAGGGTGCGAAATTCAAAGAGTTTCCTATCTTAGTTAAATTTATCGATGCTAAAGATGTACTTTCAATTCAAGTACACCCAGATGATGCGTATGCATTAGAGAATGAAAACCAATTTGGGAAAAATGAAATGTGGTATATTTTAGAAGCGGAACCAGGTGCAACAATATACTATGGTGTTAAGGAAACAATTACTAAAGAAGCATTTAAGCAAGCAATTGAAGATGACAAGATTCTTGATGTTCTTAATAAGGTAGAAGTTAAACCTGGTGATGTTATCTACGTAGAAGCAGAAACGATCCATGCTATTGGTAAAGGTATTGTACTGTGTGAAATCCAACAAAACTCAAATGTTACATATCGAGTTTATGACTTTGCACGTAAAGATAAAGATGGAAAAACACGTGAACTGCATATTCAACAATCAGTTGATGTGTCCAATCTAAATAAGATTGAACCAGATTTTACAGCACATGGTGCAAAGGAGTCATTAGACGGGTTTTCAAAACAACTCCTTATTGATTCACAATACTTTACTACAACGCTTTATGAAGTTGAAAGTAAAGCATCATTCAATGTAGATGAAACAAGTTTTGTTGCCTTTATTTGTCTAGAAGGAAAGCTTACAGTTACAAATAAAGATAAAGAAATTCAACTTGTAAAAGGTGAAAGTATTTTTATTGATGCAAACTCTGATTTGGTAGAAGTAAGTGGAAAAGGAAACTTTATTCACGTAAGTGTATAGTTAAGAAAGGGATGCTTGTGCATTCCTTTTTTCTTACCTTTCTTGCTAAAATCCAAATGTAATCCAAATTTAACAATATAATTATATTAGGATATTCTAGTGTGATATAATTAACTTATGGAAAGGAGTTCATTATGGAAATCTTTTTATTTATTGGTGTAGCATTACTGGTAAGTTCTGTATTCTTAAAACATTCATGGATTTATATAATTGCAGCGGCAATTAGTTTTGGAACCTATATGAATGTATTAGATGGAAACATACTTTTATATGCATTGTTTATACTAGGTGTAATATTCCTTGTAGTAGAACTGTATATTCCGGGTTTCGGAATTGCAGGTATTACAGGGTCACTTGCAACAACAGGTGCATTATATCTATATACAAATGACATTATCTATACATCATTTCTCTTGATGGGATCTGTTGTTACGGGATTGCTTTTTGCCTATCTTTATACAAAAATGGGTAAGAAATTTAATTTAAGTCCCGGTTTTATTCTCGAGACATCGCTTAATAAGAAATCAGGATTCTCATCTGTGGATGATTATTCAGATTTAATAGGTCGAAAAGGCCTTGTTGTCAGTGGCTTACGTCCTGTAGGACAAGCTTTAATTGATGATGTAATTTATGATGTTATCAGTGAGTTTGAAATTATTGGGGTAGATAGTGAAGTTCAGGTTGTTAGGGTAGAAGGATCGAATATATATGTTCGTAAGGAGAAAAGTTTATGAAATTATTATTAGTTGCTAATCCGTACATTTTTGTACCGAGTATGATTTTCTTTGTGCTATTTGTTTTATTACTTGCATTATTCTTTAGATATGTGCCACTAGGGCTTTGGGTAACTGCTTATTTCTCAGGTGCTAAAGTAACTATTGGAACACTAGTAGGAATGCGTTTAAGACGTGTTGTACCATCACGTATTGTTAATCCATATATTAAGTCAACAAAAGCAGGACTTAATCTAGATGCAAACGAATTAGAAGCACACTACCTTGCGGGTGGTAATGTAGATACAGTTGTTGATGCACTTATCGCAGCACAGCGTGCTAATATCGATTTAGAGTTCGAACAAGCAGCTGCAATTGACCTTGCAGGACGTAATGTCTTTGAAGCTGTACAAGTTTCTGTAAATCCTAAAGTTATAGAAACACCGATTATTGCAGGGGTTGCAATGGATGGTATTGAAGTTAAAGCTAAAGCAAAAGTTACAGTACGTGCAAATATTGGACGTCTTGTAGGGGGTGCTGGTGAAGAGACAATTATAGCAAGAGTTGGTGAAGGTATTGTTACAACAGTTGGTTCAGCATTGAAACACTCAGTTGTACTTGAAAATCCAGATTCAATCTCACAAACTATTTTAAGAAAAGGTTTAGACTCAGGAACAGCATTTGAAATCTTATCTATTGATATAGCAGATGTTGATGTAGGTCGTAACATTGGTGCTAAATTACAAGCTGAACAAGCGATGGCTGATAAAAAGATTGCTCAAGCAAAAGCTGAAGAGCGTCGTGCATTTGCCGTAGCAAAAGAGCAAGAGATGTTAGCTGAAGTACAGCGCATGCGTGCAAAAGTAATTGAAGCGGAATCAGAAGTTCCACTGGCAATGGCAGAAGCATTCAGAAGTGGTAACTTAGGTATTATGGACTATTATAAAATGAAAAATATGCAATCAGACACAAATATGCGTGAAGCAATTGCAAGTGACTCATCACACGATACAATTGAAAAAGAAGACTAATTCATGGAATTAATCATAATTCTTGTCGTTGTCTATTATATAACTAAATCTCAGTTTGAAAAATCAAAAGAATCTAAAGGTGGACAACCTGGATTCTTTGATGAACTTAGAAAACTGTTGGACTCAGCTTTAGAGAAGCATGATGATGTCGAAACAAATGAGTATTCAGACTTAGATAGAGCGAATGCACAAAGGGATTATAAAACATATGAAACCTTTGATAGACCAGATGATCTAGATTATGATACTTATCAAAGTATGGTAACGGATGATTATGTTGAAAGACTAAAGGTTGAAGCTGAAAAACAAATAATAGATAAAGAAGTATTGGATGATAATATTGTAGATGCTGACTTTGAAGAGGTATTCTTCGAAACATTTGATGAGTTCGATGATGATACCGCAATAGAGATTCAAAGAAATCTAAAACATAACATCAAAGATGTTAGAACAACAATTACAAGACGTAATATACGTCAAGGAATTATCGTCAAAGAATTGATAGATAAACCAATTAGTATTAGAGATTAAAAAAGAATCATCGATGATAATATTTATCATTGATGATTCTTTTATTTTTAATAGATTTATCCAAACAATAACATTCCGAAGAAATTCATAAAGAGTTGTAACATGTACATTGTAAATAAAAATCTTAGTAACAATGAGAAAGGGGATACGCGTCTCATTTGAGGTGCGCCTTGTCTTTGTTGGTATTGCTGTTGATTCATAAACTGACGTATGAAGTCTTCAAACATCTGTTGTTGATCATGACTACCTTGTGTACTATAACCGCGGTATTGCTGCTGTTGACCGTTAAAAGGTTGTTGTCCAGGGTTTCTTCTGTAGAAATCATATTGTTGTCGTTTATTAGCATCTGATAAGTTATCATATGCGACATTAATTTGTTTCATCATTCCTTCAGCCTCAGGTGTCTTGTTGACATCTGGGTGATATGTTTGAGCTTTCTTACGATAAGCTCTTTTTATTTCATCAGCACTTGCATCTGGTGCAACATCTAATACTTTATAATAATCTGTGTTATTCATAAGAAACTCCTTTCTTAGGACTTAGCGTCAAATTTCGTTCTACATTTTTTACATGAGACGATAATTTCTTTTTTACCTCTTGGTACTCTTAATTGTTGTTTACAATTAGGGCATTTAAGATACTTATATTTTCTAATGTCCCTTAATCTTTTAAATTTTCTTGAAAATGATTTTGTTATTTTAGCTTTAAAGTTAGTATAGACTCTGTTTTCATTATATCTTTTGGAAAAGTTTTTAGAAAACATTCTAAAGTAAGTGTATATAATTATAAGAAATGGTAGCCATCTTATAAGTTTTATTCTAAGGAATAAGTTAATGAGCATAAATCCAAGTGATATCCATATAAGATCTCTTGAAAATATATCGGCACCATATCTTCCTTGCATAAATTGTTGAAATTTAAATTTTAAGTTTTTCATAATACTTCCTTCCACACAAATAATATTATAGCATCTGATTTACAAATTACTTTGAATTTTCACAATAATCACATTATATTATTTATTTAGTCTATTTTGTATACTTATCTAATGCGTGGAAAAGGGGTTTAAGGCTTGTTTAGGGCTTGTAGTATACTAAGGTTAGAATTGTGTGTCTTTAGGTATAGTGTCTTATGGTGCGCTTGTAATCTTGTTTTGGCATATAAGAGTAGGGGATGAATCATAAAGAAGTTAGTAAATAAAAGTTCTTTCAAAAAAGGCTTGATTCTTATAAGATAGTTCACTATAATAAGTATACGCTTAAAGAGAGAAGTAAGAGTTATTCAACGAAATACTTAATTATAAAGCGAATATATCAAATACTTTCAAATAGTTGTTGACATAAGAACTTGTGGATGGTATATTAATAAGGCAGTTAAGAAATGGGCCTGTAGCTCAGTTGGTTAGAGCGCACCCCTGATAAGGGTGAGGTCGCTGGTTCGAATCCAATCAGGCCCACCATTAAAATTTTAATTGCACAATTATATTTGGGGTTTTAGCTCAGCTGGGAGAGCGCCTGCCTTGCACGCAGGAGGTCATCGGTTCGATCCCGATAAGCTCCACCAATATATAATCAAACCTTCCTAACGGAAGGTTTTTTATTTGTGTGTATCAAAAGTGTACTTTTTTTTAAAAAAAATTAAAAAAGAAAATAAAATTAATTATAAGCTGTAAAATAACTTAAATTTAAAAGAAGTCGATTATATATAACATACAAACACGCCCCTAAGGTCGTTTTTTTAGATTGTAATTTTAAACATGTTTAAAATTCATGGTCCTCAATGAGTTCTATCTAAGTGTTGATATTTTATAGTTAAGATACATAAAGATAAAAAAATATGATAATATTAATGTGACTTAGGAGGATTTTATGAAACAAATATATTTTGCAAGTCCATTATTTTCAAATGCTGAATTAAGATACAATACTTATATTGTTGAAATGATTCGTAAAGCATATCCCGATTTAAAGGTATTTCTACCTCAAGAACAAATGGGTATTAATGATAAGAGTAATTATGCTGATTCAAAAATGATAGCAAAACTTGATACAGATGCTGTTTTAGAGTCATCTTTATTAATAGCAGTTTTAGATGGCTTAGTAATTGACCCAGGTGTTGCATCAGAGATAGGTGTAGCATATGCAAATAATATTCCGGTATTGGGTTTACTAACAGATCCACGTCAACAAGGTTATGATAATCAACAAAAAATTGATGCAATAGCAGAAATAGCAGAATCTCAGTTCTCATATTTAAATTTATATACAGTAGGATTAATAAAATTAAATGGAGAAATTGTGAATAATGAGTCAAATTTAGTAGAAAACATAGAGAAATACATCAAGACCGACAAATAATCGGTCTTTTTTCAACAAAAACGCTTGGTATATACCAATATTCAGAAATATAGTGTATGATGTTTGTGAGGTGATACTATGAGTAGATTAGGTTTTTCAATTTACCCAGAACATAAGTCGGCTGTTGATGATAAAAAATACATTGACCGCATGGCGAGTATGGGTGCAGTACGTATCTTCACATGCTTGTTAAGCGTTGAGGGGGATAAAGAGGCAGTCCTTGCACACTACAAGGATGTAATCGGACATGCAAGAGATAAAGGTCTGGATGTTATTGTTGATATAGCACCAAGTATCTTTGAAACATTTGGAGTTAAAAAAGGTGATTTAAAGTTATTCCATGATATGGGAGCAACTGGGATTCGTCTTGATGAAGGTTTCAGCGCAGCTGAGAATGCACGTTTAACTGCAAATGACTATGGATTAAGCATTGAGTTAAATGCATCTACAAATGATAATGTTGTAGGTAGTATTATGGCATTTAAACCAAATAGAGAAAGGTTACTGACATGTCATAACTTTTATCCACAAAGATATACAGGTTTAGGTCAAGACTTCTTTGACATGACAAGTAAAGAAATGAAAAAGCACAATATGAGGGTAGCAGCCTTTGTTGGATCAAATGATCCATCAGCAATGGGGCCATGGCCACTGAGCGAAGGTCTTGTAACATTAGAAGACCACAGAGACCTACCTATTGATGCACAAATCAGACAACTTGTTGCACATCCAAATGTTGATGACATTATTATTTCAAATGTTTATCCAAGTGAAGAAGAATTAAAATCAATTGAGAAAATCAACTTTAATATTTTACAGTTCAAGGTTGATCTTAATGATAACGTTACTGATATTGAAAGAGAAATAATCTTTAATCACGAACACTTCGTAAGAGGTGACATGAGTGAATACATGGTACGTTCTACAATTCCACGATTAACATATTCAGAAGCGGAAATAAAACCACACGATACACGTGATTTACTTCCAGGGGACCTTGTGATAGTTAATGAAAATTATGGTCGCTATAAGGGGGAGTTACATATTGTAACTAAAGCGATGCCAAATGATGGTAATAAAAACATCGTAGGGCGCATAGCAGATACGGATATCTTTAATATGAGATATATCGAATCATGGAGAGTCTTTGGATTTGTTGAATAATCTCAACATCGTCTTAACCGGCAAAAATATTTAATTATTATTAGGCCTAGTATCTATGATCATGAGTATGAGAATCCGGGGGGGATATCTTATCCCATACTCACCATAAGATATAAGTTTGTATTCATCGTACTTAGAGATAAGATTGTAACCATTGTTATAGGGGGGCTTATAACAGGGGGATGGTTATCTTAGGGGATTTTATCTTTAAGTATTATACCAATAACTTAATGTCCGAATCGTACTTCAAAATTAGGGAATTGAAGTACAACGTAAATTAAAGGAGAGGTAATCTCCTTTTTTTTAATGAATTAAACTTAACAATACTTTTTAATAGATGTGGTACACTAATCATATAGTGATAAGGAGGGATTTCATGTTTTTAAGTAGTGTAGTAACACCCAATATACAACTGGGTGTAATACTGAGTGGATTTGCTTTATTTATGGTTGGTGTTAACTTTCTAGGTGATGGTTTAACGGAAGTTGCAGGTTCTAAAATTAATGATTATATTGAGAAGTATACCAGTAATTTATTTATGGCTATTATTGTTGGTGCCATCATTACTGCGATTATGCACTCAAGTACTGCAGCAACGGTTATATCAATCAGTTTAGTTAGAGCTGGTATGATGAGTCTTGAACAAGCGATTGGTATATCTGTGGGTGCAAACTTAGGAACAACGATGACCTCTCTTATTATTGGTCTTGATATTGAAGCCGCAGGACATTACCTTGTTTTTATTGGGGGTATCATGATGATATTCTTTAATAGGAAACAACTAAAAAGTTGGGGAACCGTTATATTTGGTTTTGGGGTATTGTTTGTAGGGCTTGAAATGATGAGTGATAACTTGTTATTGATACAGGAGTATCCGCAATTTCATCGATTTATGTTTACATTAAAAGATCAACCTTGGTTAGCACTGGGTGGATCAACAATTGCAACTGTTATTATTAATTCCTCCACTGCCATAGTTGGTATTGTACAAAAACTATTTGTGAGTGGAGAAATGGATATGATAGTAGCATCCGCATTTGTATTTGGGTCAAATGTTGGAACAACACTTACTGCTGTTGTAGCATCATCTGGTGGTAGTATTTCTACAAGACGTGCTGGATGGTTCCATGTTATATATAATATATTAGGAGCACTTATAGGTATGCTTGTAATCGTTCCTTATTCACAGTTTATTGTTTATCTAAATACAGTGTTAAATGGAACTCCAGAGATGGCTGTTGGATTAAATCACTTTGTGTTTAACTTAGCTTCAACCATATTGGTAATTCCGTTTATTCCGCAGATGATTAAACTTCTGGTGCTTATTATACCAGGTGAAGATAAGATTGCATCCCGTGAAAAAATTGAGCCAATGGATGAATCATTGATTGATGTATTCCCTGATGCTGCTTTCCAGCTTGCAAGAAAAAACACCATTCAAATGTCATCACTTGTTAAAGAGATAATAGAAGGGTCAAGAGCCTATCTCTTATCACGTGACATCGAAGATTATGAGGTTGTTATGCAACTTGAAGAGATTGTTAATAAACTGGATACAGATATTACATCCTATCTCTTAAAAATTGCTAAAACAGGATTCCAGCAAGAAGAATATGCTGTTACCTATACTCGTTATCTAGATGTTATTAAGAATCTTGAAAGAATGGCAGACTTAGCTGAAAACTTAACTGAGTTTTACAATAATATTGTAGATGCTAAAGAGCACTTCACAGAAGAGGCGATGTCTGATTTAGGTACCATGTATGATTTACTCCTAGATGTTATCCGTCGATCAGATGAAATCATGATAACTGGAAACTTAAGTAAGTTAGATAAGTTAAACTCAGATGAAGAGTATCTTGATCTTATTGAAATAAAATATCGCAACAAACATTACCAACGTCTTACAGACGGAATCTGTAATACTAAAGTTGCAGCATCACTCTATGTAGATATATTGGGGACTCTTGAAAGAATTGGAGACCACAGCGTCAACATTGCGCGCAATGTATCAACAGTTATAAAAGAACATTAACACTAAAAGGTAACAGGAGACTGTTACCTTTTATATCTTCAATTTACAAAAAAGGGTATATGAAGTATAATTTTAAGGTTAGAATTGGAGAAAATATGAGAAAAGGGATAAGTAAATTAATAATTATAAGTATGATGGTTCTATTATCGTTTACAACAGTTAGTGCAAGTACAGAGTCGATTGTTGATATAAGTGGTATGAGTATTCATCAAATACAAGAACAAGTTGATAAGGGGTTCATAACTTATGAGCAACTTACAGGAATATATCTAGATAGAATTGAAGCATATAATGAACAATATGCAGCAATTATTACAGTTAATAAAGAGGCGCTAGCTCAAGCAAAGGCACTTGATGAAGAATTTAAAGAAACTGGTCGACGCAACATGCTGCATGGTATCCCAGTTCTAGTTAAAGACAACATTGATGTTAAAGGAATGCCTACAACGGCAGGAGCCAAAGGATTATTAAAAAACTTACCCAACGAAAATGCAGAGATAATTGAAAATGTTATTGAAGCAGGTGGTATTGTAATTGCAAAAGCAAACATGGACGAATTCGCATTTAATGCAGCAATGTCTAAAAGTATGTTTGGTTTGGTAAAAAATGGTTATGATTTAAATACATCTTCATACGGATCATCAGGTGGTACCGGAGCAGGAATTGCAGCAGACTTAGCAGTTGTAGGAATTGGTACAGATACAGGAACATCAATTAGAGTTCCATCTTCGGCAAATAACCTATACGGACTAAGACCTACAAAAACTACCATATCATCAGATGGTGTAATTCAATTTGAATCCACACGTGATGTCAGTGGTCCAATGGCTAAATATCCAGAAGATGCAGCCATCTTATATGGTATTATGTCAGGACAAAAAGAAATATTAATAGATAAAGCAGATACATCAGCTTTAGAAGGTTTAAAAGTTGGGATCCTAAGATCTCAATATAATAAATCACCTGACTATATACAACGACTAATGGATAGTAAAATCCAAGACTTAAAAGATGCAGGTGTAAAAGTATCCTATGTATCTAGTTTTAGTTTATCTTATGATTTCGATGCATCAAATTTCTGTTATGAATTTGGTCAGTATATTAAAAATACAACAGGTCCAATACAGTCTTTAAAAGATTTAATCAATAGTGGAGAATATTCACAGTATATAGATGGTTATGCGGGATATAATTGTGAGAGTGATTATAGAAATACACAATCATTCAAAACATATCAATCTAAACGCGATGCTAATATTGCATCAGCAAACAGACAGTTTGCTAATGAAGGTATTGATATATTGATATACCCAACAATCACAGAACGTTTAAAATCATTGAGTTCATCACTTTATAACTCCGTAGATTCATATGCTTATGCAATCTCACCTCAAACTGGATTCCCAGCAATGAATGTCCCTATGGGATTTGCATCTGGATTACCTTATGGAATGGAGATGGTAGCAAAATCTGATAAAGATACACTTTTATTACAAGTAGCATCTTATCTTGATTCTGTGGATTCAACATATGTTCTGCCAGAAATAAGTCCGGCATTATATACACCAATTGAAAAAATTCCACAGCTACAAGAGATTATTGCTAAGGAGCATAAGGAAACAGAATATAAAGAAGTACAAGAAGAGATGCAAGCATTTCTAGATAACTATAGTGATTATGAAGATAAAGAGAAAACAGCAAATGAGTTAATAGCTGCTTATGAAGCAGTCCCAGAAATACTCATTCAAAAAGAAATCGCGCGTAAAGCTAAAATTATGAAATACATTAAAATATCAGCGATAATCTTAACGGTTGTACTACTCTTACTATTACTGTTAATATTAAGAGTAAGAAAAGTAAATCGTATTAGAAATAAAAGACGTCGTATGCAAGAAAGACGTTAGAAGGCGGTGTAAGATGAAAGAGAGAAATCAAGGTGTTATCACAAGTTTTGTGGGTATGATAGCAAACTTTGGATTATTCGTGTCAAAACTTGTAATCGCAAAACTGTTTAACTCAGTTGCGATTATGGCAGATTCCATGAATAACCTATCTGATTTGCTTTCATCTACCATCGCTTTTTTTGGTTTTAATATTGCTTCAAAACCAGCTGATAATGAACATCCTTTTGGTCATGAACGTTTTGAATATATTAGTGGATTTTTAATGTCTATTATTATGATTTATATTGGACTGGATTTATTAAGAACATCTTTTGGTGTTATTATTAATCCACAAACCTTGGTCTTAGATAATCTTATGGTATTTATCATGCTTTTATCTATTGCAGTTAAAGGATTCTTATATTTCTATTACTACTACAAAAATAGAACTGTGAAATCTAATGTGCTTGTAGCTGTTGCAAAAGACAGTGGCAATGATGTCATAATAAATATTGCTATCCTTCTTAGTTTCTTAATTAAATATATGTTTAATATTGAACTAGATGGCTTCATAGGATTAATTATTGCACTTTTTATAATTATCAGTTCACTTGTGATGTTGAAGGGTTTTATGGATGATTTAATCGGAATAAGACCATCACAAGATTTAATTAATAAAGTGTCAAAGATTGTTGATGCAAATGATTCAGTCTTTTCATATCATGACTTATTAATCCATGAGTATGGTGATCATACATATTATGGAACAATCCATATTGAAGTTGATCAAAGAATGAGTCTAACTAAGGCCCACCATGTTGCGGATGTTATTGAATCAGAGGTACTGAAAGTTACAAAGGTTAATCTTGTAGTACACATAGATCCAATTGATCTTGTAAGTGATGAAATAAAAGCAGTTCATGAGTTAGTAAAGCAATCATTATTTAGATTGGATGATCGCTATCGCTTCCACGACTTTAGAATTCATGAGAACATATTGGAGTTTGATCTTGTTATTTATGATTTACACAAGTATACGAAAGAGGAAATCCAAGACTATCTCTTTAATGAATTAAAGGGGAAGTATGAATTAAACATTACTTTTGATACTGTTCAATTAACTGAAACAAAATAGATTTTTGTTCATGTAAATGCTACCATTTTACTCCTATATTTGTTATAATGAATCTATTAAAGAAAAAGGAGAATATCATGGAAGGAATCGAATTACTAAGTTTTCAAATGATTTCATTTAACGGATCAGCAAGATCATGTTTTATTGAAGCTATAGCAGCTGCGAAAGAAGGCGACTTTGATCGTGCTGAAGAACTTATGAAAGAAGGTGAAGAGCAATTCATAGAAGGACACCGTGTACATGCACAGTTAATCCAAAAAGAAGCGCTTGAAGGGGCAACTGATGTTAACCTACTACTTATTCATGCTGAAGACCAAATGATGAGTGCTGAGTTAATGAAAATTATCGGTGCTGAGTTAATTGACATTCACAAGAAAATTCAATAAGAGCTGAAATCAGCTCTTTTTTAAAGGAGTAGAAAATGAATATAAATCAGATTATGTATTTTGGACTTAAAATCATAATACCTTTTCTTTACACATATGCTTATTTAAAGTTTAATCGTGCAAAGAAAGTAGACTCGACTTTAAAGTTCAAGTTAAAAGGTAGATCGCAAGTAGAGTTTTACCTAGTATTATTCATATCTATGGCATTTATTATGTATCCAGCTAAGAAAGATTCATATGGCACATTTGTGTTTATAGGGGCAATCTTATTTTTATGGGTGTATTTAATGTTAGAACGTATGATATTTGTAGGTAGAAAAGTAATTTATGCAAAATATTTAGCGTTTGAAGTTAAGATGATTACCAAGCGATATTATGAAAAGGGATCATTTGTCTTTTACATACGTGGTGGACGTGTTAAAACCTTCTTGCCGGTAACGGATATAGACTATATAACACAAACGCTTTCAGGACGAATCAGACGTTCTAAATAAAATAAAGTAGCGCTTACAGTAGATTTATACTGTTAAACTTGTTATAATGAATAAGAAAGAACTGGGAGGATTATATATGAGAAAAGTAGTATTATTTTGTTCGGCAGGAATGTCAACAAGTGCATTAGTACGTAGAATGGAAGATGCAGCAAAAGAGATTGGTTATGAAGTTTCAGTTGAAGCACACTCAGTAAGTGATGCAGCAAGACTAGGTAAAGATGCAGACGTTGTGTTGTTAGGGCCTCAAGTTAGATTTAACTTAGATGTTGTTAAGAAACAACTTCCTGATACACCTGTTGATGTAATCGGTATGAGAGAATACGGAACAATGAACGGTGCAGCAGTAATTGCTCAAGTTAAAGCTTTATTAGGTGATGAATAAGATTTTTGAGTTTACACAATGTGTAGACTCTTTTCTTTTTTAAAAGTAGGTGAATATATGAAAGTAAATATAGTTTATTATACAGCAACAGGTAATACAGAAGAAATGGCACAACACATTCAAAGTGTCTTGGAAGATCAAGGAATGGATGTAAGATCTCACTATGTGTCGGATATAAGCCCAGAAGATGCACTAGATGCTGATCTATTAGTGCTTGGATCCCCTGCAATGGGTGTTGAAGAAATAGAAGAATATGAATTCAGGCCTTTCTTTGATGAGATTTCATCAGATCTTGAAGGAAAGAATGTCATTCTATTTGGCTCTTATGATTGGGGCGATGGGGAATGGATGGATACATGGTCTGAAGAAACAGAATCCTTTGGTGCAAATGTATTGGCTAGAATAAAAGTCGTGATGGACCCGGATGCAGAAGATTTAGAAGAGATATCATCACTCTTAGAAGGAATATCATATGAATAAAAGAGTCTATATTATGTGTGCTGGTGGCATGTCCAGTAGTGCTCTTGCAAGATTGGCTCAAAATTATTTTGATGAAAAAGCAATAAATTTAACAATAGAAGCACATTCAGTAAGTCTTGCAAAGAAGCTTGCAAGCGAAACTGATTTGATTCTACTGGCACCCCAGGTAAGTTTTATGCTTAAGAATGTTATCAATGATGTAGAAGATACTATGGTTGCTGTGATTCCTATGATGGTTTATGGAAGAATGCAAGTAGAGAACTTATATCAACAAATTGAATCCATATTTAACAATGACTGATATCAGTCATTTTCTTTTGCAATGTAACAAGTTTTCACGAATGTTTCACAAAATGAAAAAGATTACAAAGAAATGTAAGAAATCATTGACTTTTCATTTTGAGGTGGTATAATCTATTTATAGATAAACATAATATATCTATATGTCCATTAGAAATATTCTTAATTCACCATTTCCTTTTAATCAATTTGTATTTCCTCCAAATTATTTGAATAAGAAATTTCTAGTAAAAAAACACACTAATGTCCGGGTGTGTTTTTTTCTTGTTATGATATAATGGATATAGATGGAAGTAAAAGAGGTATTATATGAAGGTTATGTATCCAGGATCATTTGATCCAATTACAATAGGACACGTTGATTTAATAGAGCGATGTGCATCAATGTTTGATGAAGTGATCGTTGCTATTATGGTAAATGATGAAAAGAATTATGTTTTTACAAAAGAAGAGCGTAAAGCTTTGATTGAGGAAAGTATTAAACACCTTGATAATGTTAAAGTTGTTGTAGGTAAAGGTTTAACAGTAGATTTTGCACACAAGATGGGCTGTAACGTTCTTGTACGTGGAATTAGAGCTGTAATGGATTATGAGGCGGAATTACAACAAGCGACTGCTAACAGGGCTCTAAAGCCTGATGTAGAGACATTGTTTCTAGTAGCATCACCTAAGTATTCATTTATATCATCATCACTTGCAAGAGTAATCGCAAGCTATGGTGGGGACTTAAATTCATTTGTTCCAAAGAATGTTGTTAAAGCATTAGAAAAAGTATATGGTAATCAAAAGATAGAAACACAGGATTTCTAGAAAGGAAACTTATATGAAAAAATTATTGCTGGTTGTAGATTTTCAAAATGATTTTGTAGATGGTGCTCTTGGATTTGAAGATGCCCATAAAGTATCACAACCCATATATGATAAATTAGAGGCTTATGATAAAGAAGGACATGATGTTATCTTTACAAGAGATACTCACGATGAAAACTATTTAAATACACAAGAAGGTAAGAACCTACCAATTATACACTGTGTAAAAGATACATATGGTTGGGAAATTTACGGTGGCGCAAAAGTATTCGCAGATGAAAAAGCACTTAAAATATTTGATAAGGGCGCATTTGGTTCATTAGAACTGGGTAACTTTATAAAAGATAAAGCGTATGAGTCTGTAGAAATCTGTGGACTTGTTTCAAACATATGTGTTATATCAACAGCGGTGATTGTAAAATCAGCACTGCCTGAAGCACTTGTAATTGTAGATGCAAAAGCAACAGATTCATATGACAAGAAACTTCATGCTGAAGCACTTGATGTTATGGAAGGTTTCCAAGTTAAAATAATTCGATAAACCATCTAATAAAAATTAAATAAATACAAAAAAAGAAGATGAATAACTTTAAGTTATAAATCTTCTTTTTTCATGTATTAATATTAAACTATCTTTTTATAAGAGTGTTGTTTGATTGGTGAATCAACAAAACGTGCTACGTTAACACCGTGATCTCCCATTCTCTCTAATGTACTTAAGATATCAACATAGATTGATGCTGTAATCTTTGTAGTACAGATACCCTGAGCCATTCTTTGGAAATGTTTCTCACGGTATTTACCTTCAATGATGTCTAAGTAAGATTCATCTTTGAATAGTGCTTTTAATTGTGTTGTATCTTCTGTTTTGAAGATATTGTTTGAACGTTTAATAATATCAATTAATAATGTATACATTGTATTTAAGTCTTCTAAAGCATCAGGTGATAACTTTTCTTTGTTCTCAAATATTAATGCATAGAAGTCAGCAAGGTTTGTTGTTAAGTCACTGATTCTTTCATAGTTCTTAATTGTTTCTAAGTATTGAGTATATCCTTCAGCAATATATTCAGAAGGGGATGCTTTAACAATTTTTAATAAGTATGTTGTTAGTTGTGTATCTATAATATTAATTGTTTCTTCCATCTCATGAACCATAACAGCTTCGTTTGCATCTTCAGTGTTTAAGAAGTGTTGAGAGTTAATGATTGAATCTAGTACTAAGTCACCCATTTGAACAATTCCTTGTTTAGCAATACTCATAGCACCTTCTGGAAATGAATGAACGATGTCATCATTAAGTTCAACAAGTTTAGTACGTGGTAACTGTTTGTCAGCTCCAGGTATTAGTTTCTCTAAGAGTGTCATGAAGTAAGGAAGTACAGGTATAACAGCGATTGCGAATATTAAGTTAAAGAATAAGTGTGCGATCGCTACTTGTAATTCAGATGTTGCACCAATTGATTGTCCAACAACTGTTACAAGTTTTGTATAGGGTCCTAAGAATATCATTACGATAACAGCACCCGCTAAGTTAAATAATGTATGGAATAATGCAGCGCGTTTTGCTGAAATCGTTCCACCAATTGATGATAGGTAAGCTGTAATGGTAGTACCGATGTTTGAACCTAAAACAAGTGCAACAACAACGGTTAAGTCAATTCCACCACCAGCATATATCTTTTGCACAATAGCAATGAATGCAGATGATGAGTTAATAATCGCGGTAGCAAATGTACCACC
>JAAYGI010000083.1 GCA_012727815.1 Erysipelothrix sp. | reverse complement strand
ACTTACATAAATTAATTACTTACACACTTTATTTGACAAGACCTAAAACTTTAGAACTTTAAATGTATTATTTTAGTGTAAATCCAAATCCACTACTAACATTAGCCTTCATAGTATCATGGAATGCTTCAAATGTTTTATACATACCACTATTTGGACTTAATGATACGATTCTTTTTGATACTACTTCACCAGTACCATTCATTACGGTAGCGAACTGAAGTGGATAAGTACCTGCATCAACAGTAATTGTTCCTTCACTAATGATAAAGTAATTTCCATCAGTTGTTTCATATACAAACTCGTTCGTAATATTGACTCCCAATATTTTCATATCAATAGTATATTTTGTTAAGTCTTGAACAATATTCATATAAACACCTTGAACTTCAGTTTGTCCCATAGCTAAGACTCTTTTTTCAACTTGAAGCATCGTTTCAGATTTTCTTATTGGTTTTCCATCTTTATCGATAACAGTACTATTAGTACTTGGTTTCACTCCACCTTCAACAACGATATCTTCAGGAACCTCAGCATTTACGATGTAGTCATCACCAGTTTTTTCAACGGTATACTTAATATTTTGGTGGTTAGTATGTTGTGAATTGTTTTCTACAGTTAAGCTGTCCCCGTCCACAATAACCCCAATATCTTTATAAAGTTCATCATTAGTCATGGCTACAGTTCCTTCAAGGCCTGATACCGTGACTTTAAATTCTAAGCCTTCAACATCTAATGCGAGTGCTTCTTTCGCTTTTTGATTATCTACGATCTTAATACTAATCCCATCGTTATTCATGAGTTGAGTATTTGGTGTTACTTCATAGTCTAAGGATTGAACATATTCAGTAGCGTCCTCTTTTTTAGATCCTAACTTTTCCGCAATTTTCTCTACGGTATCAATATCAACTTCAAAAAGAGCTATAGCATCTCCATTACTACCTTCATAGCTCACAGTAATATACTCAGAGAGTACCAACTTATCAACGTCAATATCTGGTGTATTTGATCCACATCCAGTTAAGAACAGCATTGTAACGAACAATATCCCTATAATTTTCTTCATAAAATCCTCCTCTTATAATGTAATTTTTCAATTTCATTAATATTTCTTAAATTATAGCATACTTTGAATGTTAATCAATGAGTGTTAAAGTTGGTATTTTAGTGTTAAGGAAGCACATTTTTATAATGAGTTATAGGTATAATGGTCCAAATTAAAAATATGTGTTGACCTTTAGATTTATTCAGAAAGTATTGATTTAGAAATTTCAAATATTTTTTATAAATTTACTATCTTTAATAAATAAGCAACGATAATTTAGCGTAAAGGTTTTGGTATAATAAAGGTAATAATAATCGAAGTTAAGGAGGCTACAATGCAACATACAGAGATCTTAACAGTGTTTAATAATATTGATAATCTGAAGACAAAGCATATGGATACGTATAATCGAAAGTTAATTAAGGATAATCGTGATGTAAGTAAGATTGGTCTTTATATTCTTGAAGAGCCATTACTTCATCGTACATACTTTCAAGTGTCGATGGGACAATTAGATAACTATCATGATCAGTTTCAATTTATTGAAGATAATGCTCAGTATTTAGAGGACTGGTGGCATGTGGATCAGTTAACGCAGTTTATGAAGAAACCGATTAATTTTGATGATGCCTACGCTTTGGCAAAATCTTATGTTCAATCTGAACTTCCTTTTTTACGACGTTGAGGATATGTCTTATTTTTAACGGGTCTTCAAAAGGATAAGGAAAAAACATCATTAATATTGGATTTAATGCATGATGATGACGCCTACTATGTTCAAATGGCTGAAGCATGGCTCATCTGTGATCTTGCGGTCTTTAATCCAGATATTGTTTTGGCATGGTTAGAAAAGACGCATCTAAAATATAATGTTACGGGCAAGGCTGTTCAGAAGATACTTGATTCCTTTAGAATCAGTGAAGAGTATAAGTTGGCATTTAAAGCCTTACGTCCGTATTTAAAAGCACAGTAATTTATCTAAAAAACAAGTGAAAATCTAGTATAAAAGTAAGTTGATGGATTGAAGTAAAGTATAATGATACAAAGAGGTGATTTGATGGGCCATAAAATTTATGAAATGGAATTCTCACGTATCTATGATGCCTATGTTGTGAAAGTCGCACGTAAAAATCAGGATGTTAAATTGGTGGATACAATTATTATGTGGTTAACGGGATACAGTGAAGATGATTTAAATGCGTTAAAAAGCTCTGATGTAAGTATGCGTACATTCTTTGATGAAGCTGTACACATGAATGATAATACCCATCTGATAAAAGGTGTGATTTGTGGTGTCCGTGTTGAAGATGTTGAACATCCGCTCATGCAAAAGATACGTTGGTTAGATAAGTTGATTGATGAATGTGCAAAAGGGAAGAGTATCGATAAAATATTACGTTAGATAGGAGTGATTTGATGCGATCAAGTATGTATGTCTTTTTAGATGTAAGTATTGTGTTGATTGTACTTTTTATGCTGCAAAAGTATAAATGGTCAACACTTGATCCACTGCGTCAAATTGTTCATAAACTCTTTTTTATCTATTGTTTATCGGTCATTGTATTAACGATATTTCCCGTGAGTTCAATGATTCCACAACTATTTTATAAACCACTCTTTTCAATGAATATGAATGCCTTTAGTGATGTCTTTAAAGGCTATGGAAATTACTATCAACAAATTGCCTTAAATATTATTTTGTTTATACCCTTTGGCTTATTACTTCCTATGATCAAAAAACTGAAAGGGTATCAGGTCATCTTACTTGGATTTAGCTTTAGTTTAATGATTGAACTCATTCAACCCTTACTTTTATTTAGTCGGGTATCTGATGTTACAGATATCATTACGAATACAACTGGAGCACTACTTGGATACTTACTGTATCTAAGTTTTAAACCACTACTTAGAAAGATTGCGAAAGCACAAGGAGAATAGAATATGGAAACAAATCGCATTGTATTACGTCGCTTAATTTTGGCAGACAGTCATCGAATTGCGGAGCTTGCGAATAATAAAAATATTACGAGAAATACATTATCACTTCCACATCCATATACACTGGATGATGCAAAGACATGGATTGGCCGTCATGAGGATAATTTTAAAGAAAACCGTGTGTATGACTATGGAATTATTGATAAGGCAAGCAATAAAGTTGTCGGTGTTGTCGGTTTAAGCAATTATGAAAATCACCGTGGTGAACTTGGATATTGGATTGGTGAATCGTATTGGAATCAAGGTTATGCGAGTGAAGCATCCAACTTAATACTGAAGCATGCTTTTGAAGATCTTGGCTACAATCGAGTCTATGCCCGCCATATCGCATCCAATCCTAACTCTGGAAAAGTGATGCAAAAGATTGGAATGACATATGAAGGT
>JAAYGI010000082.1 GCA_012727815.1 Erysipelothrix sp. | reverse complement strand
TTATCATTTAATGCAATGCGGATAGACACACTTGAAGCTAATTTTATTGATGAATATTATAATAATATTGGAAACAATGATGTTGATTTCCTATCGAAGAATAGAGATTTGGATAAGTTGAGTGATAGACAAAAAATGATTGTTTATCATAGTACGATTATGGAGATTTCAACAATCGCTTTATCTGCGACACTTGCTAAACACAAGATTATTCACAACAATAAAGAACTTAAAAATATTTTCCCGTTTTATAATGAAGTAGCTAACAACTTTAATGATATAATATTATATTCAACTTTTTTAAACACAAACACATCTGATGTTGAAGAATTGTTGATTACAACACTGACAGATAATATAACTTTGGTATCCAGAAAAAGTTCAGGATCTGAAATAACTCCTAAGAGCATTGTTGATTTTATGCTTGATAGTGTTGGATATGATAACGAATCCGTACTTGATTCGTCAATTCTTGAACCGGCTTGTGGGACAGGAAGATTTATTTCACAAATCATTAAGAGAATTATTTCTCAAGATGTTGATAAGACAAGGTTTTTACAGCTCATAGCTGATAAAAAAAGGGTAGTTGCATATGATATAAACCCTTTAAATACCTTTATTTCTAAAATAATTGTAACCCTTAATTTTATTTGTGAGTACAAAAGTCTCAATATTGATGACGTTGTTTATTTGTTTAAACATATACCTTTCGTTACTAAAGATGTATTAAGAGAAGAGATCTCAGGGTTTGATTTTGTGATAGGGAATCCTCCATACATTAGATTGCAAAATTTACCACTAGAAACCAGAAATTATATTAAGGACAATTATATAAGTTCGACTGGAAGGTATGATGCTTATGTTTGTTTTATTGAGGCGGCAATAAAATCGTTAAAAAATGAAGGGAAATTTTCCTTCATTACTAGTAACAAGTATTTCACAGCAAATTACGGTGTAGGTATAAGAAACTTTATTGCAAATAATTTAGAGGTGTCGTTGCTATTTGACCTTACTGACACAAAGTACTTTGAAGCTGCTGTATTACCAGCAATTATATCAGGGGAAAAATGTACATCTCCTGTTAATTCTGACGTCCCATTCTGTCACATAAAGATGAATACTAATGACAGCACAAGCGCTGAACGTATTGATGATATTTTTAAATTCACATTAGCCAAGCTAGAGTCAAAGAAAAATCATAAAGGGAACTATATTATCAATAATCATAGATTTGAAATTCCTGTTGAATTTGCCTATTCAAAAGTTAAGATTCCGAAGAGCGGAGAACAATGGAACTTTTCATCATCAAAAGATGATGAAATTAAAGCAAAAATTGAAGATGCAAGCTTATTGAGACTTTCAGATATCTTTGATATATGTGTTGGTATTAAAACCACAGCTGATACTGTTTTTGTGAAACCTATGACTAAAGATTTCATACTTAAGAATAAGTTTGAAAAAGAGTTGATGCATCCTCTTATTCAGAGTTTTAATGTTGAGAGATGGAAAATCAGATGGGATGAAAATAACAAGAAAGATAGGTTCATACTGTTTCCACATATTGATGATAATGGGAAAACAAAGGCAGTAGACTTATCCCTGTATCCTATGGCTAGTCAATATTTGCACGATAATGAAGAGATTTTAAAGGCTAGGAAATATTTGGCAGAGTCAAAAACTAGACAGTGGTATGAATGCTGGGTTCCTCAAACGTTAGAAAAGTTTCAAAAGAAGAAGATTGTTACGAGAGATATAGTTTCCCATAACTCTTTTGCAATTGACTTTGAAGGTCGTCTATGTCAAGGGAATACGTTCTTTCTCGATATGAATGAATATGCTTTATCTAAAACAGGCTTTAGTGGAACGGAAGAAGATTTTTTGTTTTACATACTAGGTATATTAAACTCAAATGTATTGGAATACTATCAAAAACTAAT
>JAAYGI010000008.1 GCA_012727815.1 Erysipelothrix sp. | reverse complement strand
GCATTGCGTTATTTGGAACAATCATTTTTAACAGATCCTGAACGAAGGAAATATAATAAAGTTGTATTTATAAAGCAACGATCTAATATCATCAGTATTGCGAATACATTCAAAGAGGCTTTGAATAATAATGATTTCAAAAGGGCTATTTATGATTTGCTCAAGTATTCTAAAATACATCATGATCTAAGATATAAAGATACAGATGCTCATAATTTGGTAATTGGAGAACAATATACACGTAAAGATACCAGTTGGCTTTTAAATTGGGAAAATAACAGAGCGGGAGTTATTAACGGATATATGTTAAATCATGCTACAAAAACAATACCGCTATTTGTAACTTATAGTAAATCTGAATCGATAGACGCATCGATTAATTATAATGATTACTTTATAAACAATGAGACATTTCATTGGCAAAGTAAGAACAATCGAAGTTTAGAATCTAAAGAAATCATAATGATTAATAATGCAAAAGAACTGGGCTATTCTGTATTGCTCTTTGTAAAACGAAGTGATGGTGAAGAACAGCAGTTTTACTACCTTGGAGAACTTGATCCAAAAGCTTGGGAACAATCTTCGATCTATTCGAAAGGTAAAGACTTACCTGTTGTGAATGTTATTTATAAGATAAAAACACCGGTTAAAGAAGACCTCTACTCATATTTAACAGAGAAATAAAAAATGGATACATTGAACATAATTCAATGTATCCATTTTTATAAATTTTTACTGTAATTAAATTAATCTAAGATACTAGATTTACTAAGTAAGATTTTAAAGAAGCAATAATATCAATATCAGCAGGAATCCAATTAACATCATCTAAGTCTTCAGGTCCAACCCACTGCATAGCCGAATGTTCAGTTAATGTGGGTTCACCCTTAATAAGCTCAGATATATAAAGATGCATGGTCATATGAAATTCAGGATACTGGTGTGTGATAGTAATAAGTTTTTGCAGTGGATTGATATCACATAACAACTCTTCTTGAATTTCTCTGATAACAGCTTCTTGGTGGGATTCATCCTCTTCAATTTTACCACCGGGAAATTCCCACATATCATGATAGGGACCACCTACTCTTTTTGTTATTAATACTTTATTGTTTTTAACAATAGCCGCAGCTGCTACAAATATATATTTCATAAGAACCTCCAGTAATGATATAATCATAGCATAAAGACTCTAGGGTTGAACAGCTCATAAGGTTTAGAGCCTTCTTATTGTCTTATTTAGGATGACTGTAAGAATATTATTTATGGTTATTATTAATAAAGGTGGAAACAGAAATTAAACTTCCTGAAGGAGCGATATCTTTTGTTATAGATGAAAATGATAATACACAATTATCAGTAATTTTAGGAGATATTTCAAAACTATTAACAGTAACATATACAACGGTTGTTATCACCAATACAGGAATAATTAGTAATGTGGCATCTCTTGAAGGAGATCAACTAGATGAACCAGCAAGTTCAGAAAAGAGCTATAGCGCAGTTAAGTTTTCATGGGGAACAGGATCTGGGAAAGAAAGTAGAGGTTCTCTTGAAGTAAGTAAAGTAGATATGGATACTCAAGATCTACTGATTAATAACTTACCTACATTTGAGCTAAGTTACCAATTAAATGGAGAGAAGCGAATTGTTGATGGTTTAGAAAAAGCAGCAGGTGGCGCAATCTTTAGAGTTGGAAACTTGCCTTATAGAACATATACTTTGACGGAAATCGCAGCACCTAATGGCTACAAGTTGTTAGAAGAACCGATTGAAATCATCATAGACAAAGAACATAAAGAAATTAAATTAAGTGTAGAAAACGAAAGAATTAAAGCAGACGTTGAAGCTAGAAAAACATGGGTTGGGGGGCCAAGTGAGAAACCTGATGTTTGGTTTAAGTTATATCGTAATGTTGAAGGTGGGGTTGCAGAAGCTGTAGCAGATCTTGATATCAAGCTAATTCAAGGGAATGATACAGTTACATGGAATCAACTACCAGTAACAGATACCGAAGGTAAGACATATATCTATAGTGTTAAAGAAGTAGGGGCAACAGGAAATCCTCTTACTCTTGATACATATTTCTCTTATGAAAATGGATTAGAAGTGATTAACACTTACCTTATCCCAACAAACGCTACAGCACTTGCTGAAAAAGTATGGATGGGTGGACCTGAAGAACATCCAACAATATGGTTTAAACTTTACCGTTCTGTTCTCGATGAAGATATGGTTGAAGTACCGGGTGCTGAAGTTAAAATATTAGAATATGGTACAACTTCTGTTGAATGGAATTCATTGGAAGAAACAGACTTTAATGGTAACCCTTATACATTCCATGTAAAAGAGGTTGATGCTGAAGGGCTGGATTATACTCCTGAATTCTATGAGAAATTAGAAGATGGGCTAAGAGTTACGAATATTCATGAGTCACTAAAACGTGATATCACAGTTGAAAAAGTATGGGTTAAGGCACCAGAAATTAAACCGACAATTGAAATTCAATTGTATAGAAATGGTGTAGAGTATGGTGATAGCGTCTTATTTATAGATGGTATAACAGAACATACATTCTATGGATTGCCAGTTGAAGATGAAAATGGTGATTTATATGAATACACAGTCGATGAGGTTAATGTACCTGAAGATTATTCAAAGACTGTAGATGGATTTACAATTACCAATACACTAGAAAGAGGTGTACTGGATGCAGTTGTTAAACCAACAGAACCTGGTAAAGTATTACCAGCAACAGGATCTGTGGGGGTATTGCCTTTTGCATATTTCTTCATTGCATTATCAGGAATCACATATCTTGGTGGTAAAAAAATTAAGAAACGTGATTAAAATATTAAGAAAAAAGTACAGGCCCATTTAAATGGAGCCAGTACTTTTGCTTTTTATAGTAAAATCATCGTTTTATATTATTAAAGTAAGTTTCTAATGTTTGAATATCAGTTGCATTGATATCCATAAGGATAATAACCATCAGTTTATCTTGCATCTCTTGAGTTAATTTAGGTCTTGCTTTATTATAATAAGACTTAATTTGATCCGCTTTATCATCGACAAGATACTCTTTAACAATAAAGTAATGATAGAGTATATCGGTGGCTTTAAGTCTTGAAAAGCTATGTGTTACAATTTTCTTTATTAAATCTTCATGTTCCTTACCAAAAGGGAACATTTTTGCATAATAAGCAGCTTGCCTTTGTATACGTGCTTCTGGTGTTTCTAAAAAATCCATTATATCTACCTCTTTGTAGTTCTATTATAGCATCTTTTTTAAAAGCATTGACAAGTCTTTAAATAACCTTTAAAATTGTCTTAGAAAACAACTGACCTTTAAAAATGTCCAGAGAGGCATAAAAGGAAAGAGAACTCATAGATAAACCATGAAACTCTTTCTTTAGGAAGAGTTTTTTTTCTAGGAGGAATCTATGGAAAACATTGTGTTGAATGAGATTGAGATAAATCGTGCACTCACACGTATTTCTTATGAAATACTTGAACGCTTTGATGGTATCGATGATATTGTCTTAGTAGGTGTGAAGACGCGCGGTATTTTTTTAGCGCGCAGGCTACAATCAATAATTAAGGGTTTAGAAGGTAATGTGGATGTTTTGGAACTGGATGTTTCAGAATATAGAGATGACTTAACACAAGGCATTAAAACACATCCTACATCTAAAGAACTTGAAGATAAAAGAGTTATCATCGTTGATGATGTTCTTTATACAGGACGTACCATAAGAGCAGCACTGGATGCTGTAATGGACTATGGTAGACCTAAGTTAGTAGCACTTGCAGTTCTTGTCGATCGTGGACACAGAGAACTCCCAATAAGGCCGGATTTCATTGGTAAGAATATACCAACATCTAAAAAAGAAAGAGTCACAGTACAACTTTCTGAAATAGATAATATAAATCAGGTCATACTTAAATAATTGTATAAGAAGTATAAGGAGGATGTTTATGAAACATTTTATTAGTGTATCACAGTTTAAAGACCAAGAATTTCTAGACTTGGCTAAAAGAGCAATTGAAATAAAAGAGGGTGCCCTTGTTGAAAAGAATGGTTTAAGTATTGTTAACATGTTCTTTGAAAACAGCACACGTACAAAAATGAGCTTTGAAGTAGCACAATCAAAATTAAACCTTAATACATTTAATTTCGATGTTAATACAAGTTCAGTCAGTAAAGGTGAAAGTCTTTATGATTCAGTATTAACAATGAAAGCAATCGGAATGGATGTTGCTGTTATCAGACACCAAAATAATGAGTACTATAAAGATTTACTAGATATGGGTATCTCAATTGTAAATGGTGGTAGTGGAAGTGGAGAACACCCTTCCCAAAGTTTATTAGATTTAATGACAATCGTTGAAGAATTTAAAGATGTTTCAAAGTTAAAGATTGCAATTATAGGTGATTTAAAACACAGTCGTGTTGCAAGAAGTAATGCTAAAATGCTACAAAGCTTGGGTGCAACAATTTACTTATGTGCACCTGACAAATACCAAGATGAAGACTATGAAGCATATGGAACATTTAAAAGTATTGATGAGGTTATCTCAGAGGTTGATGTTGCAATGTTACTTAGAATACAAGTTGAGCGCCATGCAACAGAGGCAAAACACTTCTCAACAGAAGCAGCATTTCTAAGAGACTATGGATTAAACATGAAACGTTATAAAACAATGAAAAAAAGTGCAATAATCATGCACCCTGCACCTGTTAACAGAGATGTTGAAATTGAAAGCTCACTGGTAGAGTGTGAACAATCAAGAATCGTAAGACAGATGGAAAATGGCGTATATGCAAGAATGGCTATACTTGAATGGATAAAGGGAGATTAAATGCTAACACTGATAAAAAATGCAAACATAATAGTTAGAGATAATGAATTGAAAAAGGTTAATGTTTTAATTGAAGATGGAATTATAAAATCAATGGACTCAAATGAAGAGACGGCAGATAAGGTTATCGACATAAAAGGAAAACTCTTAATGCCAGGACTTGTAGATGTACATATACACTTAAGAGAACCAGGATTTACACATAAGGAAACGATTGAAACAGGTACAATGGCTGCAGCAAAGGGTGGATTTACAACAGTATGTTCAATGCCTAATGTCAATCCAGTACCAGATACAGTTGAAACATTTAATGCAATCAATGAAATCATTGAGAAAGATGCAATCGTTAAGGTACACCAATATGCACCCATAACAAAAGCACTTGTAAGTGATGAACTTGTTGATATGAAAGCAATCAATGCATTTGCATACACAAATGATGGTGTTGGTGTTCAAACAGCAGGTACCATGTATCAAGCAATGCTAGAAGCACAATCATTAAATAAAGCAATCGTAGCTCATACTGAAGACAACTCTCTTCTATATGGTGGTGTTATGCATAAAGGAACACAAAGCGAAAAACTTGGCCTAAAAGGGATCATGAGTGCAACAGAAAGTTCTCAAATAGCACGAGATGTCATATTAGCATATGAAACAAAAGTTCATTATCATGTATGTCATGTGTCTACTAAAGAAAGTATTGCAGCAATAAAAATGGGAAAAGCAATTGGTGCGAATGTAACATCTGAAGTATCACCACACCACTTACTATTAAGTCATTTAGATATCACATCTAATGATGGTGCATATAAGATGAATCCGCCGCTGCGTGGTGAAGATGATAAAGAAGTACTGATTCAAGCGCTGATTGATGGTGATATTGAAATCATTGCAACAGATCATGCACCCCATGCAAAAGAAGAGAAAGCTCTCAACTTTGATGGACCATTTGGAATCATAGGACTTGAGACAGCATTTCCATTACTATATACAGAGTTTGTAGAAAAACAAAAAAGATTCACTTTAGAAAACTTACAAAATTGGATGAGTATCAAACCAAAAGAACTATTCAATCTTGAAGGTAACTTCATGAATGAAAATGATGCAGCGGATTTCGCAGTGTTTGATTTAGATAAAACAGTAACAATAGATAAAAACTTTATAAGATCAAAATCTGAAAATACACCTTTTATGAATCAAACAATAAAAGGGGCTTGTGTTATGACACTGGTAGATGGCAATGTAGTTTATGAGGAGTTAGTATGAAGATATTAGAAAATAATAAAATAGCGCAAGATACATATGAAATGGTACTGGAAGCTCAAAACATTGAGTCAGTAGAACCAGGACAATTTATGCATTTAAAAACAGGACGCGAAGATTTAATCTTAAGAAGACCAATCAGTATCGCATCATTTAGAAACAATACACTAAAACTTGTTTACAAGGTATTGGGTGAAGGAACAGAAGTAATGTCACAGTTACCTGTAGGATATGAAGTAGATGCTTTAGGACCTTTAGGAAATGGATTTAAAGTCAGAAACTTTAAAGAAGTATTGGTAGTAGGTGGTGGAATGGGTGTTGCTCCTTTATACCAACTATGTAGAGAACTTGTAGAAAATGGTGCAAAACTAAGTATCGTACTTGGTTTTGGTACAAAGGATATGGTTTACTACCTAGAAAAATTTATGAAGTTTGGTCAAGTTATTATTACAACAGATGATGGTAGTATGGGCATTGAAGGAAATGTATCAAAAGTGATTCCATCATTGGGTGCATTTGATGCAATTTATGCATGTGGCCCGCTTCCGTTACTAAACTACTTAAAGAAAACATACGAAGAACACAGTGATTTATACCTTTCATTAGAAGAGAGAATGGCATGTGGTATTGGTGCATGTTATGCATGTGATACCAAAGACAAGAAACATAGAGTTTGTACAGATGGACCTGTATTTAACGCACAAGAGGTAGAGATATGAACAAGTTAAAAGTAAGTTTACCAGGATTAGAATTAAAGAATCCAATTATACCAGCAAGTGGTTGCTTTGGATTTGGTGAAGAATATGCAAAGTTTTATGACTTAAGCATATTAGGTTCAATTATGGCAAAAGCTGTAACACTGGATGAAAGATTGGGTAATGATATGCCACGTGTTGCGGAGACACGTAGTGGTATGTTAAATGCCATCGGTCTTAAGAATCCAGGACTTGAAGTCGTACTTAGAGATAAGTTTCCATTTCTAGCACAATTTGATTTACCAATTATTGCAAATGTAGCAGGTGCTACAGAAGAGGAATATGTTGAAGTATGTCGACGCATTCATGAAGCACCCAATGTTAAGGCTATTGAGTTAAATATCTCATGTCCTAATGTTAGTGAGGGTGGTGTAGCATTTGGTGTAGACCCAATTGTTGCAAGACGTCTTACAGAGAAAGTAAAGGCAGTAACTGACTTACCAATCTATGTTAAATTATCACCTAATGTAACCAGTATTGTTGAGATTGCTAAAGCAGTTGAAGCAGGTGGTGCAGATGGTATTACAATGATTAATACACTTACAGGAATGAGAATAGATTTAAACAGTAAAAAACCAGTTCTAGCTAATAAGACAGGTGGACTTAGTGGTCCTGCAATTAAACCAATTGCGATTAAAATGGTTTACGATGTAACGCGTGCTGTAAAAATTCCAGTAATTGGAATGGGTGGGGTTGAAACTGTGGATGATGTTATTGAAATGTTTTTAGCAGGAGCAAGTGCTGTTGCAGTAGGAACAGCAAACTTACATAATCCAATGGTATGTAAAGAACTTATAGAAGCATTACCAGCAAAACTTGAATCACTTGGATATGAATCCATAGAACACTTAATCTCGGAGGTTAAAAAACATGCATAAAGTAATCGTAGCACTGGACTTCTCATCAAAAGAAGCAGTTGAAACATTCTTAAATAAATTTGAAACACCTATCTATGTAAAAGTAGGGATGGAATTATACTATCAAGAAGGACCTGCAATTGTTGAATTGATTAAATCAAAAGGACATAAAATATTCTTAGATCTAAAACTTCATGATATTCCAAATACTGTTGAAAAAGCAATGCGTGGTCTTGCGAAGTTAGGTGTAGATATGACCAATGTTCATGCAGCAGGTGGTATTGAAATGATGAAGGCAGCTAAAAAAGGTCTGGGTGAAGGACCAATTCTACTTGCAGTAACACAACTTACATCAACAAGTGAAGCACAAATGCATCATGATCAACTAATTAAAGTATCACTTGAAGAAAGTGTACTAAACTATGCTAAATGTACACAAGAAGCTGGTTTAGATGGTGTTGTTTGTTCACCACTAGAAGCAACTATGATTAAAGAAGCATTGGGTGAAGATTTCTATAAAGTAACACCAGGCATTAGACCTGCTTCATCTGAAGTAGGAGATCAAAAGCGTGTTACAACACCAAAACAAGCAAGAGAAATTGGTTCAAGCTATATTGTAGTAGGAAGACCCATTACTCAAGCATTAGATCCAGTAAAAGCGTATAATGATATTGTAAATGATTGGGAGGCAGGAAAATGATTGCAAAAGAAGTAGCACAAGGTTTATTAGATACAAAGGCTGTAACACTGAGTGTTAAGGAGCCATATACATGGGCAAGTGGATTAAAAAGTCCAATATACTGTGACAACAGAATCACACTATCATATCCAAAAGTAAGAAGTTTAATTGCACAAGGTTTAAAAGACTTAATCCTTAAAGAGTTTAAAGATGTAGAAGCAATCGTAGGTGTAGCAACAGGTGGATTACCACAAGCTGCACTTGTTGCAGATCTTTTAGAACTGCCACTGGCATATGTAAGACCACAAGCAAAAGACCATGGTAAAACACGTCTTGTAGAAGGTTTTATTAAAGAAGGTTCAAAAGTTGTTATGATTGAAGATTTAATTTCAACAGGAGGATCCGTTTTAAGAGCAGTAGATGCTGTTAAAAATGAAGGATACGATGTACTGGGTGTAGCAGCTGTATTTTCATATGAATTACAAAAAGCTGTAGATAACTTTAAAGGTGTAAGACTTCATACTTTAAGTTCTTATCCTGTTCTGATTGAACAAGCACTAACATCAAACTACATTACAGAAGCAGATTTAGAGTCTTTAAAATCATGGCGTGAAAACCCAGAAGAATACGGTAAATAATATAAATGTATAAAGGTCTTTAGTAGTGATTTTCTATTTAAAGACCTTTTCACTTAAAAAGGAGAGCTCATGTACAGAAAAGAGAGAGATTCACTGGGGTCATTGGAAGTTTTATCTGATGCACTCTACGGCATACAAACACTTCGTGCTTTTAATAATTTTAATGTTACAGATAAATTAGTCCACAAAGACATGATTATATCTATGGCTTATGTTAAAAAAGCAGCAGCACAAGCAAATAAGAAAATCGGGGAACTTGATGCAGTACTTGCTGATTTAATTATTTCAGTATGTGATGAAATCATAGAAGGAAAACATAGAAAACATTTTATAACAAAAGCAATTCAAGGTGGAGCAGGAACCTCTATTAATATGAATATGAATGAAGTCATATCTAATAGGGTTGCACAAATCAAAAATGAAGCTCTAGGAGTTTATAAAGTATGTCATCCAAATGATCATGTCAATCATGCTCAATCAACAAACGATGTCATGCCAACTTCAGGAAAATTAACTGTATTAAAATTATCAGAAACACTCATCCAAGAATTGATATTATTAAAAGAGACAATCAAATTAAAGTCACTTGAATTTGAAGATGATATTAAAGTAGGTAGAACACATCTACAAGATGCAGTTTTCATT
>JAAYGI010000081.1 GCA_012727815.1 Erysipelothrix sp. | reverse complement strand
TGTAATAATGATTGTAATTAATACAATCAGTTTAGTATTTTATATTGGTGACCCGTACGGGATTCGAACCCGTGAATGCCAGCGTGAAAGGCTGGTGAGTTGACCGCTTCTCCAACGGGCCTTATATATTTAAATATATATGACACTAAACAATAATTTAATTGAAATTTTACTTTTTAAAATAAAAACCCATCCAGCACTTTTGGATGAGTTGTTGATCACAATTGGTGACCCGTACGGGATTCGAACCCGTGAATGCCAGCGTGAAAGGCTGGTGAGTTGACCGCTTCTCCAACGGGCCATTTTAAAAATGGCGCCTGAAGTAGGATTCGAACCTACGACCTACTGGTTAACAGCCAGTTGCTCTACCTACTGAGCTATTCAGGCAAGTGCTTATAAAATATACCATACGACCCCAGACGAGTCAAGAGAAATCGTAAAATAGTTTGTTTATTTAACAAAGTAATTATTTCACGTTCTTTGAATACATGATTAATATGAGTGAAAGGGACTATTCGTCCCCGTCTCCCTCACCTATATAATCATCATATTCGTCTTCTGCTTCAACAGGAGGCTGGTTATTATATGCTTCCTCTTCAATAAAGAAGTCAACCATATCTTGTGAAAGCGGTGTTGATAATATTTGAGACTTCGGTTTTTCCATACCCGCATTCTTTAAATATACACCATATACATAACTTGGTTTTGACGCTTCTGTAACAGTTGCTTGATTAAATATATGTATTTCTAAATCATACTGTTTTTTAATACCATCTTGTGTGAAGTAATCTTCAACACTTAATATACTTGTAACTCCATCATAGATTGCACTTTCTTTTTCAGATAAATTATCTGCTGTAAGTGATGTATCTAAAACATATACACGTAATGTTGCGGCTGCTAAGTTTACATTTAAACTCTCAACCCCAGGTAATTCTTTAACTGCAGATTCAACTGCTTTAATATCTTTATCTTTTATTTTAGGATCTTGGTCATTTGAAAATCTGTTTCCGATGACAGGGTTACCTCTAGCCATAAGAGATTTAACACCAGTTACTAAAATGAATGTAGTAGGTATTGCAAGAATAATCAAACTTACGATGATTGCAATCACCGTTATATTCTTTTTCTTTTTCTTTGGGTTTCTACTCATGTTGGAAACCTCCTTTTCACATTACAATTTTAATGTATTTACAAGGCTTTATCAAGTAATTCCTTGACTAACTTATTGGTAAATTGTGGGTTTGCTTGACCTTTAGAAATACGCATGACTTGTCCTGTTACAAATTTGATTGCACTTGGTAGTCCTTTTCTATGATCTTCTAATGCACGTGGATTGTTTTCTATGACTTCTAGAATCCATGTTTGAAGTGTGTCTTCATCAGATACAACAACCATTCCTTTTTCTTTAATGATCGCTTCAGGACTTTTTCCTTTAAGCATTTCAGTAAATACTTCTTTAGCTTGTCTTGTTGATATCTTTTTTGATGCGATTGCTTCTATGTATGAAACAAAGTTTTTAGTAGTAATAATATCATTTAGGGGTTTTCCTTCAAATGTATCCAGTACTGATAAGACATCTTGAGTCAATGTGTTGACTACAAGCCTTGTGTGGCTTGTTTCACCCATCAGTGTATCAAAGTAATCTAAAACATCTTTATGTTGCAGTAAGACCTTAGTATCGTAGTGTGAGAGCTTATACTCTGACACAAGTCTTTGATATGCATTAAAAGGTGTTTCTTCAAGTGGTGTTTCTAACATCGCTTGTGGAAGTCGTGTTGGTGGAATGTTTGCATCTGCAATATAGTAGTAATCTACTTCACCATCTTTAGCACGCATCAAGACTGTTGATTGTGATTTCTCATCAAATCTACGTGTTTGTGATATAACTGCTTCACCTTTTCTAAGGATTTCTTCTTGTCTTATAATTTCATATTCAATTGCTTTTTCAACATTACTAATTGAGTTTAAGTTTTTAATTTCAACTTTAGTTCCAAAAGCTTCTGTTCCTGTTTTACGAAGCGAAATATTCACATCGCATCTTAGGGATCCTTCAGACATTTTACCATCGGATACACCCAGGTAGATTACCAGTAAACGAATTGCTTCAACAAATGCTGCCGCTTCTTCACCTTTTCTAAAGTCTGCTTCTGTTACAATCTCTACAAGTGCAGTTCCTGCTCTGTTGAAATCAATTAATGTATTGTTTTCATTATGGTGTTGTTTTGCAGTATCTTCTTCAATATGAATTCTATTAATACGTACAGTTTTTGTATCTTCTTTAACAAAGAATTCTATGGTTCCATTTTTTCCAAGTGGAAAGAATTCTTGTGTTATTTGGTATCCTTTTGGTAAATCTGAATAGTAGTAACTTTTTCTATCAAATCTTAAGAGTGTTTCAATATCACAATTTAGAGCTCTTGCTATTTTTAAGGCGTATTCTACACCTTTTTTGTTAACAGATGGCAATGCTCCTGGATGTGCTAAATCTATCTCATTTAGCGCTGTATTAGGGCTTAGACCATATGCTGCAGGTGATCCTGAAAACATTTTAGTATCCAGTTTTAATTCTGCATGTATTTCAATACCTATAACTGCTTCAAACATACTAAAAATCACCTTTCCAATCTAATATTGCTTCAAATGCATTTGCATATGAAAATAGTTTTGCCTCTTCTAAATATTTTGTTGATACGTTTACGCCTACTGGTAAACCATCTACCTTAGACATTGGCAATGTCATACTTGGGTATCCTGTAAAATTATTGATAACCATGTGGTTATCTCCTATTAAGAATTTATCTGATTCTATATCAAATGATAAGTCATCCACACTTGGCGCACCTTGTGGTGTTGCTGGTGCTAACATTACATCAACATCAGATAACATTTCTTTATAAGCATCTACTAAAAGACGTCTTACTTTCTTTGCTTTTTGATAGACTGTGATCTTATGATCACCTTCGAGTGCATATTGTCCGTAAATTAAACGCTCTTTAACAAGACTTGAAAAACCTTGACTGCGTGTTTGAATCATTAACTCTTCAAGTGATTTTCCTTCAACAGCTTTTCCAAAACGTACACCATCAAGTGATGCGTGGTGTGTTGATGCTTCAACATTTGCAATTACAACATAAGTTGGCAGCATTGTTTTGGCTAAGTCACTTTGCATTTCTTTGTATACAATTTCTGCACCTTTTGATTCTAGTGCCGTTAATAAATTATTAAAACTATTTAATGTATCTGCATTATCAATTGCATCTACAACATTCTTAAATACACCCATTCTTTTACCTTTTAAATCTAAGTCTAAAAGTTCTGAATATTTTTCAACAGGTGCATCAATAGATGTCATATCATTTGCATCATATCCCGCCAGCACTTCCAGTGCTATTGCTGCATCTTTTACATTTTGTGTAAAGTATCCAACATGATCTAAGGAGGCAGCATATGGAATAACGCCATAGCGTGATATTCTACCATAGCTTGGTTTAACGCCAACCACGCCACAGTATGATGCTGGCTTTCTAATACTGTCACCAGTATCTGAACCCATTGACAAGCGTACAAGGTTTGCTCCTGCAAGGGATGCTGAACCACCTGATGATCCACCTGATATACAACCTTCACAATAAGGGTTTAATACAGGACCTGTTGCTGCATTTCTATTAGTTCCACCCATGCCTAATTCGTCCATAGATGTTTTAACAAGAATTTGTGATCCTGCTTCAATGAGTTTATCTACTGTTGTTGCATTGTAGATAGATTTGTAATTTGAAAGTAAATTACTACTTGCAGTTGTAATTGTTCCACTCATATTGAAATTATCTTTAAGTGCTACACTCCAACCACTCAATGGAAGGTCACCTGATACAACATCATGTTCTACATAAGACAATGCTGCATTTAATCTTTTATTTGCTTCTTTTATTTTATCAATCATTTTTCAATCACCTGTACCACTTCAAAATACTCCCCTTCTGTTTTAGGAGCATTTAAAAATGCTTCTTCTCTTGTTATTGTATGGGATATAACATCTTCCCTTAAAGTGTGTCTTTCCTCTTCTATTGGGTATGTCATTTCTTCTACATCATTTGTATCAATATTATTTAGTAAATCTAAATAATACATAAAGTTTTTACTGGATGATTCAATGTCATTCAGTTCAGTTTCATTTAATTCAAACATTAAATGAGATGCTAAAACTTTTAATGTTTCTCTATCTATCTTCTTCATATTTTCTCCTATTCAAATACCGTTACTTCTGGTGGATTGTTTGGATTTTTAACAATCGTTATACGTGTTTTCCCTTGTACACTTATATTAACTTTTACAGGCACACCAAATCCACCAAGTTGTTCAATTTCCTGTGATACATATTGTCCTAGACCATGCAGTTCTAAATATGATTTAGCAGGTGCATTGATATCAAGTCTTATTGTATCAAGTTTATTCTCCACAACAAATGCTTTACCTATGA
>JAAYGI010000080.1 GCA_012727815.1 Erysipelothrix sp. | reverse complement strand
ATGAGTTTTTCACGTTTGTTGAGATATTGCACAAATTTTAAGACCTTATTAAAGCGTCTTAGATAGTCGGGTGCCCATCCACCTGGGATAAGGATACCGTCATATTGTGTAATATCTACTTCATCAAAACTTAAATCACTGACGGTGCTTAAGCCGTACTTACCTTTGACATGTTGGCCTTTTGTTTCGGCTGCGATATCAACACTTACGCCTGCTTCACGCATTCGAATAAGTGGGTAGTGAAATTCTAAATCATCGTAGTCATCACTTACAATCGTTAATAGTCGTTTGTTTGTTAACATAAGAACCTCCTTTATATATAGTGTACACTATTCTTTCATTATTGTTCGTGTAATAAATATTATTTGTGTTTAAAGTTCAACATTTTCTTTCAAGAGTTTGAAGAAGGCTTTGGCTGCGGGTGTGAGTTCAAAGTTTTTGCGATAAACAACTTTGATATTGCGCTTGAAGAGAAAGTCATTTATTCTTACGGCACAGAGTTGATTGTTTGCGACTTCTGTTGCAATGGAGTGTTCTGAGAGGATTGAAAATCCGAGATTTTCAATGACGGCATGTTTGATTGCATCTTCATTATTAATGTAGAGTCTTTTTTTAAAGGGAAAGTCATGCAGTTCTGATCGGATATAGCTAATGATCGATGTATTATCATGATTTCCAATAAAGGTATCATCAGTGAGTTCAAATAATGATATGTCATTTTTGTGAGCTAGGGGATGACTTGGGTGGATGGCAATGACGAGTTCGTCTTCGCGATAGTCAAAGAAGTTGTAGTTTTGTTTTGAGAAATTTGCATAGTTAAAGAGGAGTGCAAATTCCATCTCGTGTACTTCAAAGCGTGCCGCAAGTTTTTGTGTCGTTGATACATCCATGTTTACAATAATATTTGGGTAGAGTTCATTAAATTTCTTGATGATTTGTGGCATAAGATGGACGCCAATGTAGTTGGTTGCTCCAAAGTTTAGAATCCCTTCTTGGTTGTTTTCTATTTGTTGAAGATGGGCCGTTGCACTATCATAGAGCATGACGATTTCTTGTGCGTAGGGTAAAAAGGCTTCACCCTGTGTTGTGAGGCTAAGTTTATTTGCACTGCGGTTAAAGAGTTTAACGTTGAGTTCTTTCTCTAAACTCATGACGTGCTTTGATACAGCCGGTTGCGACAAGTAGAGATTTTCTGCTGCAGTTGAGAAACTTTCGTAGTTTGTAACGCTGATAAAAGATTTTAGTTTTGTTATATCCATAGGTATCACCATGTTCATTATAACGTTTTGTTATAGTGTGCACAATATATATGAATTGTGTTATATACTTCTTTCGACTATACTATGTTTACAACCACAAATAATACAAGTTCACTGTCCAGGATTCTTATGCAACTAAGCTTATTCATATATCGAAAACTTGTAGTGTATTGGGACTGATTGCCCGATAATAGACGTGGTTTATTATTATCTGTTTAAATTCTTAAAACATCTTTAAGTTATTAGGCTTCGTGATACCTTGTGAAATAGACTTAAGGGTTTACCTTATGAGTGATGGTGCCAAATAATATGTGGCATTAACAGACAAAACTTAATAACTAGATATTAGATTAAGCTGATATCTAGTTTTTCTATTTTGTAGTCAATCTTCACGATGATATGTTATAGTTTATTAAAGGAAGTTGGTGGTCCTATGGATATTTCATCTCTTGTTATTTCAATGATTGTTTTTAATGTTTCAGCCTATCTTTTAATTAAACTTCGTTCTAAGCTGTATCATAATAAGGTCTTTAAACCGATGATTACAAATATCAAACTTTCAGTGATTCCAATGTTTGTGATTTTAGCGGGTAGTGGCATTTCAATTATGATTCTGTATACTTCAATTTATTTTAATAATCCTATGATCCGTCTTGTAAGTATTGTTTTTTTTGTACTGACCTTACTCGTATGGATTTTACTCTTACCAAATTCAGGATACTTAGTAACAGAACTTAATTTAACGCACCGTAGTATGGATGAGCATGAAGTACCGATTTTGTATGATATTGTAAGTGTTTTTGTCTTATCCTTCTCAGGTATATTAAATATGTTAATGGGGATCTTTATTATTCAACTTATCTATTTGATATATTTTGACCCAGCAGTTATAACCTTCTATATGAAGCAGTTATTGATACTTATGGCACTTGCGATCTGTTTCTTAGTGAGTGTGGGTATTTACTTAGGACGTGAAGTTAGATTTAACAGTTGGGATGTCCTTCATCCCTTTAAGTTTATTGTTAAGATCTTTAAACATCTGAGAAAACCTGGTGAGTTTAAAAATAGTCTCTTATTTATTCTCTTGCATACAATCTTCTTTATGTTGATGTATTATACAATTGCTCCAAAGTGGTAATAATGAACTTCTAGAATGCACGATGTGCTAAGCTAGAAGTTTTTTTAAATGTATGGACTCCTTTAAATATTGAAGAAGATTAGGATGGTATTGACAAAGCTTAAACATTAGTCATATTATTGACATGTATAAAAGTTTGTTGATGGGGGCTACTGCTTTTACAAAACTATTCAGCTAGACTGGGTATCTATGAAAAAGTGGAAGGGTTTAAATTTAATTATTGGAATATGTATACTCCATCTGTAACTCATTATGAAGGAGCAAATGTCCCAATCGTTGAAACAGTAACCTTTAATTTGAATAAAGAAGGGTATACTCCAATTCCTAAGCTTGCGAATAATGATGGTACGATCACACCGTTAAGTGCTGCAGACTTTGGGTTGGTAGATTATCGTATTATAGGTTGGTACTTGGATGAGGCCTTAACGATTCCTGTTCAATCTGATACTGTCTTTAGCGATAATCCGACAGTCTATGCGAAGCTTGTTGAAATTAAAAAGTTCACTGTTAATTTTGATACTCAGGGTGGAGACTTAATGGCAAGTTACATAGATGTTGAAGAAGGTACTATTATTAAAGAACCAACAGCTCCACTTAAAACAGGGTATGTCTTTAAAGGATGGACCTTAGATTTAAATACGAAAGCACTCTTTGATTTCGCAACACCAATTAGTGAAGATACAACATTGTATGCACTATGGGAGGCAGTTGTTACTCCTGAAGATCCTACAGATAAACCGAAAATACCGGCAGACACAGGTATTGAGAACAATACTGCATGGCTTTATGTGCTTATCGTTTCAAGTAGCTTATTGTTTGTACTTAGAAAACGGTGGCACACTAACTAAGTCTTCATAAAGAATCTCCATAAGAAAAGAAGGTGTTCGATATTGAATGCCTTCTTTTCGAATTCTATTTTTGGTTTTTAATAAAGTTAAATAAGGTTTTAACGTGTGCTCCCGTTGCACCTTGTGGTAGATAGCCACGTGCTGAGCCTTGGTATGCTGTTCCTGCGATATCGAGGTGGACCCATGGAGTATCATTTACAAAGTTTTCGAGGAACATTGCAGCTGTAATTGTACCTGCTCCTTTTCCTTTACTTGTATTTAATAGATCAGCATAGTCTGATTTTACCATGTCGCGGTAAATATCAAGTGCTGGTAGTTGCCATGTTGGCTCTCCAGATACTTCTGAAGCTTTTAGAACGTCGTTAACAAGATCTTGGTTGTTTGTAATTGCAGCAGTAGTAACTTCACCGAGTGCTACGATACATGCTCCTGTAAGTGTTGCGAGATCAATGATTTGATCAGCCTTAACAACATCATGTGCGTACCATAGTGAATCTGCTAGGGTTAGACGACCTTCAGCATCAGTGTTTAAGACTTCAATTGTTTTCTTAGACATTGAGCTGATGATATCACCTGGTTTGAATGCACTACCGTTTACATCATTTTCTGTTGCAGCAACAAGTGCAGTAACGTTGTGTGGAAGTTTTGCTTTTGCAATAGCGTAGATGGCACCGATAACCGTTGCGGATCCAGCCATATCACTAAACATTGTGTCCATTGATGTTGATGGTTTTAATGAGTATCCACCTGTATCGTAGGTTACTCCTTTTCCAACTAAGGCAGTACGATAGTCTGACTCGGTATTCCCGTTATATTCCATAACGATGAAACGTGGTTCTTTATCTGATCCTAAGCTTACTGCTAAGAGGGCATCCATTTCAAGGGCTGTAATAGCATCCTTATCTAAGATTGTTACTTTGACACCAACTGGTTCTAAGACGTTTTTAGCATGTTGTGCTAGTGTTTCTGGATATAAGTGCATTGGACGTTCGTTTACAAGTTCACGTGTAATTTCAATACCTTCATATACTGGTAAGAAATCCCTTGCAGCATCTACGACATCATAGAATGGATTTTCACTTAAGTAGATTGTTTCAACTGTTGGATTGAATTTCTTTGTCGTTAAGTATTTATCGAAGACTGATTGTGATTGAAGAAGTCCTTCAACAACTGCTTGTAGTTGTGTCTTATCAAACTTTGTCGTATCGATGTTTGCGGATTCTACCTTATAGTTTGTTAGTTGTTTACCAACAGTATGGTACACTTGGCGTAATGTTTCTAAGTTTATCTTGTCTTTTTTACCAACTCCAACATATAGAGTACTTTCGCCTTCGCTTTGATAATCAAAGTAGACTTGATTTTTCTTTCCTTCAAAAATTCCTTTTGCTGAGAGATCAGCGAGTAATGATATTTTCTCAAGTTTGCAGCACGAATCACTGACACGGACTACGTTAACTTGACCTGATTGACCTAATTCAAATTTCATAATTTATTCACACTCCTATTAATGATTATAGCACCTTTTCATGTTTTCATATAGATGATTGCGTTATTTTCAATGAAAATGTAAGTAAATCATTCATAGCATTACAATTTGCTTAAATGGAATAATTTACGAAGCATGTTACAATAGATACTAGGAGTGATAATTATGATAAAAGTTGGAATCATTGGTTATGGTAATTTAGGCCAAGGTGTAGAACGTGCTATCTTAAAGCAAGATGACATGGAAGTCTTTGGAGTTTTTACACGTCGTCCTAAGGAAGGTGTTAAAACATTAGGGGCAACTGCTTATAATATGGATGAGTTAATGAACTATAAGGAAGACATTGATGTGTTAGTTCATTGTGGAAGTTCAGAGTTTGATCTAAGAGACCAAACACCAGAACTTGTTAAGTACTTTAATATCGTGAACAGTTTTGATATGCACGCCTTAATTGGTGAGCATATTGATGAGGTATCTAAGAATGCTGCAGACAATAAAAAGTCAGCCTTAGTTTCAGTAGGTTGGGATCCAGGCATCTTTAGTATGCAAAAGACAATCTTTGATGCGATCTTAGTCGATGGAACAACACAAAGTTTCTGGGGTCATGGTAAGAGTCAAGGACATTCAAATGTAGCAAGTAAGGTTGATGGTGTTGTAATGGCTCGTAGTTATTCAGTACCGAATGTAGACAATATTGAAAAGTTTAAAAACCATGAAGGTATCGATGTAAGTACTAACCACTATAAAGATGTTTATGTTGTTGCGAAAGATGGAGCTGATACAAAACAAATTGAAGCAGACATTATGAATATTGAACACTACTTCAAAGGATCAAGTACAAATATCTATTTCATCACACAAGAAGAGATGGACCGTGATCATAATACATGGCATCAAGGTGGTGAGGTTATTCGTAGTGCAAAGACATCAGATAATATTAAACATACATTAGATTTTAAATTAAGTTTAGATTCTAATCCTGAGTTTACATCCAGTGTCTTAGTGGCGTATACGCGTGCGCTTTATCGCATGCACTTACGTCAAGAATATGGTGTCTTTACTGCACTAGATATTCGACCACGTGATATGTCATCGAAGTCATATGAACAACTGATTAAAGAAATGTTATAAAAATAAACAATATAGAAAGGCAGAAATGCCTTTTTATATTGTTCTAAATGCTGCAAAGGGATGCATTAATAGTATTGGGGATAAGGTATTATTATCCTAAACATTTAGAAATCATGTTTTAATGAACAGTATTAGTTTAGCAGTTGATACATAATATAGATTAATAACGGATAATCTGTTATTAATCTATCCATTACCAAGAAATACATATAATTTTTAGGGTAATAACGCATAAACTGGTATAATATGTAAAAGGATGGTGTGAATATGAGAGAGGCTAGGGTAATTAGAAATGAAATAAATGGTGTTAAAATTTTTGGAAATGAGTCTTTTGTAGTGGATACTATTGCTAGTAGTAATGTTTATGAAAAGGATAAACTTTTTCTTCATGAAATTCATGATTCGAATATTCATTACTCACCGGTCATTTCGTTGGTTGGAGTCAATGCTTCGGGAAAAACAACTGCGTTAAAATTATTATCACTAACAAATGAATTGCATCTTTCGGGTCGATCACTCAATAGTACATGGATCAATCAAATGCGTGGTAATGTTGAGGGGTTACTGTCATCAGAAATTGTATTGACGTCGTATATAAGCTATAGAAATGACTTAATTAAAATTGATAGTACGATTAAACAAAGCAGTTTGCTTGATCAAAAAAATATCTATGAGGTAGTTGAAGAGAAAATTTGGAAAAAGAGTTTTAAAAATATTTCTAAAAAAGAGTTATTTACGTTTAAATCTTCTGATTATGTTACAAGCAAAATGGACATGGAAGCAAAGCATGTTATTGTTTCAAATGATATTAGTATTTTAAAGTACTTTATTAAGTTGTCCTATGCTAATGTTCTAGAACAGCGAAGTTTGGTTTATGATTTAACAACGCTTTTTGATGATTATCGTGGCTTACTTGAAAGTTCGATAGATGAAAATTATGCAAAGTATCTGGATCCATCGATTGATATTATTGCACTTAAAGAAAGTGATAAAGATCAATATCGTTTTGAATTTAAGAAAAAGTCTGATTCAAAATCCATCACAACAAATATTGAAGGACTAAATAATATACTTTCGGCAGGAACAATAAGAGGATTAAATATAATGTCATATGTAAAGAATGCACTCGTTTTAGGTGGAATGGTCTTTATTGATGAGATTGAAAGTCATCTAAATAAGGCAATAATAGCTGATATTGTGAAGCTATTTTATTCGAAGCAGACGAATCCTTTTGGTGCAGTACTTATTTTCTCCAGTCATTATGTAGAACTCTTAGATTTTGTAAACCGCACAGACTCAATTTATATCTTAGAAAAAGGAAAAAAAGGAAATCTTAATAAACTACTTAATTTTAATAGTGTCATCAAGCGTAAAGATTTAAAGAAGAGTGAAGCGTTCATTTCTAATAGCTTAGATGTTTCAAGTGTTCCACAAAGAAAATTAATGAAAAGTGTTGAGTTATCGATTTTAAATCGTCTTAAGGAGGTTAAGGAGGAGATTTAGTGGATTCTGATGTAAGTGTCTTTATACTTTGTGAGGGAGTTAGTGAAGTAGCGATCATCAATATTTTGCTTGATTCAGACAATTTAATTTATAAGCGTGAAGACTTAGAATACTACGAACCACTACATATTAGAGAAGCAAAACAGTTTGAAGTAAAATATCTAAATGTTGAGTATGAATACATTAAAGTATATAGGATACTGGACTCCAAAAATAAAGACAATCTTAATTTTTCACTAAGTGATGTCTATAATGATAAGGTAGAAATCATTAATTGTGTCACCAGTCCAGAAATTGAAATTCTATATATAATAAGTGAAGGACATTATGATAAGTACAAATTAGGTAAGTCAAATATAAAAAAAGCAAAGGATTATGTTAAACAGATATTAAAAATTAGTAATCCAAACAGTAGTAAAACAATTAATCACTATTTTAAAGATGCTCAAGTGCTTGTAGATGCAATTCTTGAATATGATCGATTAACAAAGAAGAATAGTAAGTTTGAAACACTAGCGGTACTTATAATTCAAGGTAGAGAATAATTATCCAAAGTATTTCGTAGTAGGTATTGTGTATTTAACAGAAATTTAATTAAGGAAGTAATGCCTTTTTTATTATTATGCCTACAAATCAAGTTCTTTTCATTGTCTTTGATTGTATGAATTATTATTTATATATTTCATATCACAAGCAGTTATATTTAATTTTTAAATGGAGAAACATGCTTATGAGCAGATTTAATAAATCAGTATTAATGGTAATGATTACTTTATTGATTCTTGTGGGTTGTGGTGGATCTAAGGTTGAAGATAAGAATGATGTTGTCGATAATGATAAGGATAAAGAGGTAGAAGTTGTAGAGACTAATACTCTATTGAGCAGCGATGATGCTAAGCTTGCCTTTGTAAGTCCCCTTGATTATGAAGGAAAACAAGTACGCATACTTGGGCGTGTTGTTTCAATATTAAGTGAAGATGATGATTATGTGTATTATGATGTTGTGTTTGATCTTGAAACAATGATCGACACATTATGTTAGTGTTAAGAAAGATTTAAACCTCATAATAAATGATGATGACTTTGTACGTGATCTTGGTGTGATCAAAGGTGAACTTACAGACGTTGATAAGGTTGAAGGAGTTCATACCTTAGTTGAAGTTTTAGAATTAAATGTTGGAGATCTGGATACGATAGTATTAAAACCATATGCTACAAAGACACTTGATCTTAAACAAGAACAGTTTGATCATAGTGTAAGCCTAGAGAAATTAGAACTGTCTTACTATGATACTCGAATCTATGTAAAACTTGAAAATAATTCAGATGCGGTATATAAAGTGTATGCTACAGATGTTAGCATTAACGTTAATGGAAAAACCTATAAAGAACATTATGCAATGTATGGTGAGTATCCAGCATTTAAACCAAAGCTTGAAGCACACTCAAGTACAGAAGGTGTCATTCGTTTTGATGTCTTGGATGTAAAAGCAGGAGATGTCATTGAAGTCATTATAGAAAAACCATATACTGAAGCTTATGATGTTCAGTTTAAAGAATATCGATTTGAGATCGAACTTTAAATAATTAAAGTCTTAAATAGGAAGGGGAAACTCTTCCTTTTAATTAACGATAATAACATTAAAAAGTAATGAATTTCTAAGTT
>JAAYGI010000079.1 GCA_012727815.1 Erysipelothrix sp. | reverse complement strand
CATCTCAGATCTGGTGATACTAGCAAAGTGGTCACACCTGTTCCCATACCGAACACAGTAGTTAAGCACTTTAGCGGCAAAAATAGCTGGGCCTAGCCCCCGTGAACATAGCTCATCGCCGGGTAATCGGACTCCTTATGGAGTCCTTTTTTTATCTAAAAGTATGATATAATATGGACAATGGTGATGAAGATGGAAGAAAAAATATTAATAAGTAATTCAGTTGAAGAAACAATGAATATAGCAGAAAAATTTATGGATGAGATAACTACAGGTACTGTAATATCCCTAATTGGCGATATTGGAGCGGGGAAAACTGCCTTTACAAAAGGTATCGGAAGATCTTTAGAAATAGAAGATACAATATCAAGTCCAACATTCACATTAATTAAAGAATACGAAGGAAGACTCAAGCTGAATCATATAGATGCCTATAGATTAGAAAATGCAAGCTCAGATCCCCTTGCATTGTATGACTTAATGGAAGATGATGCAGTAGTTGTTATTGAATGGAGTAATTTTATAGAAGGTTTGGAACCTGATTATCAAATCGAAATCGAATATATTGATGATAATTCGCGTAAAATAACGTTTAAGGGAGAGCAAATATGATTACATTAATACTGGATACATCTCATAAATATCTAGCAGTAGGAATTAGTGAAAATGGTAAGTTATTGGCATATAAACAAGAGATATTACGCCAAAAACAGTCAGAATATCTACTTGTTTTTATAAAAGATGTAATTAAAATGGCTGAAATTGATAAAAAAGACATTAAAGAGATTGTAGTTACAGAAGGACCAGGATCATACACAGGGATGCGTATTGCGATGACTTTTGTTAAAGTATTTGCACTGACTCAAGATGTTAAAGTATTTACAATTAATACTTTAATCTCAATATCTGGTATGAATACAGGTTTTGTCTTTATTGATGCAAGATCAAAACGCACATTTGGTGCCTTTGTTGATAAAGGAAACATTAGCGAAGAGAGAATTTATCAAATTGATGAAGTTAAGGCGATTGATACTGAAGTATATGGAGATTTATCACTAATTGGTTTAGAAAATACTGATGAAAATGTAGCTCAAAATATTTTAGAACTTAGAAAATTTTGGAAAGAGGTATTGAATGTAGATACACTAGTTCCAAGGTATCTCGCATGATACGCGCAATGGAGATACCAGATGTAATGTCTGTTATTGAAATTGATAAAAGTGTATTAAACTCTAATTGGACTGAAGTTTTATATAGAACAGAACTGCTGGATTTAAACACATGGGCTTATGTTTATGAATTAAATTCTGAAGTGATTGGATTTATTATTGCTAAATTTATGGGTGACACATCTGATCTATTACAAATAGCTGTAAATGTAGATTATTTACATAAAGGTATCGGATACGAAATGTTAAGATATGTTTGGTGTAAATTAAGAGAGCAAGGTGTTGAATCTATTCTCTTAGAAGTGTTTTCAGGTAATAAACGAGCAATTGAGTTTTATGATAAATTTGGATTTGAAACAGTAAATATACGAAAAAACTATTATGGAAACGGTAAGGATGCACTCCTTATGAAGTTAAAGGAGGATATAAATGATAATATGTGCGATTGAAACAAGTTGTGATGAAACCTCTGTATCCTTTGTAAAGGATGGAGTTGTTCTGAGTAATTCAGTGTCTTCACAAATTGAAATACATAAAGAATATGGTGGTGTTTTCCCAGAAGTTGCTTCAAGATTACACATAGAAAATATAAATATAGTAATAAAAGATGCCATGAAGCTTGCTGATGTATCATTTGATGATATAGACTACGTAGCAGTGACACAAGGGCCTGGATTGATAGGTTCTTTACATATAGGTGTTATGGCTGCTAAAACTTTAGCATTCAGTCTAGATGTTCCTTTGGTGCCTGTGCACCATATAGCAGGACATATCTATGCCAACAAACTGGTAGGAGAACTAGAGTATCCATTACTTGCACTTGTTGTGTCAGGTGGTCATACTGAGTTAATCTTAATGAAATCAGAATTTAACTTTGAGATTATAGGAAAAACTCAAGATGACGCAGTTGGTGAAGCATATGATAAAGTAGCACGTCAAATGGGTCTTGATTATCCAGGAGGACCGCTTATCGATAAAATGGCTAAGCTTGGGAAAAAGAATTACATATTGCCAAAAGTTAAAATGGAAAACCCATTAGATTTTTCTTTCTCAGGACTAAAAAGTGCTGTGAGACAATTAATGCTACGTGAAGAAAGACATGGTAGGGAAGTCATTCTAAATGATCTTGCTTATGCTTTTCAAACCAGTGCTGTTAATGAACTTGTAACACGTGTCTCATCAGCCCTAGAAACAATTGAAGTAAAAACACTTGTGTTAGCAGGCGGGGTTGCAGCAAACTCAAAACTAAGGGAAGATATCTTGGATATCAACAAAAAACATCCAGAAGTGAACATATTGATACCACCTTTATGGGCTTGTATGGATCAAGCAGCAATGATAGGACTTGCGGCAGAAGAGTATATTAAGTATAATGTATTCGCCACTTGTGAAATATCAGCAGTTTCTAACAAACCATTACCGTATTAATAATAATTTCACATGTATATAAAAGTGTCTTGTGATATAATTAATAAGGTGGTGATATTATGAAAAACAAAATGAATGTACCAAAGGCAACGATGCAAAGATATCCTGTATATCTTAAAGCTTTAAGAAAGCTACAAAGCATGGGTGTTGACCGAATATTATCCAGAGAGTTGTCTCTTTTCGTAGATATAGAATCTACTACAATTAGACGCGACTTTTCTTTTGTAGGTTCAATGGGGAAACAAGGATATGGATATGATGTTGAAGATCTTATTGCTACTTTTGACGAACTATTAGGAGTAGGTTTTGATGAGAAAATTGTTCTTATCGGAGCAGGTAACCTGGGACGTGCAATTCTTAACTATAACCGTTGGAATCACGTAGTAGGAGAGATTGTTTGTGCATTTGATATTGATCTAAAGAAGTTAGGTCAAGCATCAGATATACCAATATATCATATGAGTGAATTAGAGGATAAAATACCTGAAGGTTGCCGAATCGCAATTGTAACGGTATCTAAAAACATACAAGAGACAGTAGATCGTTTGGTCGACTTGGGAATTGTTGGAATTGTAGACTTTTCAAGTGAACATATACAAGTTCCAAATAATGTAGCAATTAAATCAGTGGATGTTGTTTCAACAATTCAAGAGCTAATATTCCAAGCAAACAACTTTAGATAATTTAGATAAATGAGGAGATAGTATGATTTCATATATAACAGTAAGAGAACTATATGACTTAATTTCATATGGTAACGAAGTAGAGATTGATTCATTAGAATACGTTCAACTCCAAGGTTGGGTACGTACAAATAGAAAAGGTAAGAATGTAGGTTTCATTGAAATTAATGATGGTACATACTTTAGAAATGCACAATGTGTTTATGAAGCAAGTTTAGAAAACTATGATGAAATTGGTAAATATGCAAACGGAACGGCTTTAACAATTACAGGCCAGTTTGTAAGAACACCAGGTGGTAAACAAGAATTTGAAATTCTTGTAAAAGAGGTTATCTTAGAAGGTGCAGCAGATAGTGATTATCCATTGCAAAAGAAAAGACACTCAAATGAATATTTAAGAGAAATATCTCATTTAAGACCCCGCACAAATACATCACTTGCGGTATTCAGAGTACGTAGTATTCTGTCAATGGCAATCCATGAGTTTTTCCAAAACCAGGGATTTGTATACGTACATACGCCAATCATTACAGGTAATGATGCTGAAGGTGCTGGTGAATCATTCACAGTTACAACAAGAAAAGATGACAATTACGAAAAAGATTTCTTTGGAAAACATGCAAACTTAACAGTTTCTGGACAATTACACGCAGAAGCATTTGCTTTAGCATTTAGAGATATTTATACATTCGGTCCTACATTTAGAGCTGAAAAATCAAATACACCTCGACATGCAAGTGAGTTTTGGATGATTGAACCTGAAATTGCATTTGCTGATCTAGAAGACATCATGGATTTAATTGAAGACATGGTTAAATTCTGTATTGAATATGTAATGGTGAATGCTGCTGAGGAAATGAAATTCTTTAACCTACGCATTGACACAACATTATTAGAAAGATTAACACTTCTATTAGAAACAGAATTTAAAAAATTAACATATACAGAAGCAATTGATATATTATTAGAATCAGATGTAAAATTTGAATATCCTGTAGAATGGGGTATTGATTTACAAACAGAACATGAGCGCTATATATGTGAAGAAATCGTAAAGGGACCTGTATTCATTACAGACTATCCAAAAGATATTAAAGCATTCTATATGAGAATGAACGATGATAACAAAACAGTTGCAGCATGTGACTTATTAGTACCATATGTTGGAGAATTAGTAGGTGGATCACAACGTGAAGAACGTCTAGATTACCTAGAAAAACGCATGGATGAAATGGACATACCTAAAGAAGGTCTTGAATGGTACTTAGATTTAAGACGCTATGGTGGAGTTAAACATGCAGGTTACGGTATTGGTTTTGAAAGATTCTTGATGTATATCACATCAATGACAAACATTAGAGATGTTATTCCTTTCGCAAGAACACCACGTAACTTAGATTATTAGGAGTTTTAAATGAAGCGTGGGCTTACATACATACCAAAGAAAAGAAAAGTGAACTACAAAATTGTAGTTCCTTTTGTCTTGGTATTACTACTTGCATTACCTTATTTAATATCTAAATTTGAACCAGCAGTAGATCCTAAAGATCAAACCTATACTTTTTGTGGTTTTTCAACAAGAGAATCAGATGAGATCTTGGAGAAAAGTCAAAAAGAAGCTTCTAAATTAGAAACAGTTGAAGTAAGAGACTACGGTATTTATGGTGAAACTTTAAATATTTATCATGAAAAATATGCACCTGGAAATATAGATTTATTTTCTGGTAATACAATATTTCTAAAAAATTTATGTCAAACATCTATCGAAGAAAAACAACCTTTTTTATTAAGTAATAAACTCGATGTTGGAATTGACATTATGACCCTTGCAGATGGTTTGTATGAATTAGAAGTGCTATCTGATTTCAAATTTAAAAGATTGGAAACAGAATCACCTATTGATGACACTTTCTATAGTGCTAAAAGAGGAGACGTTATCAAGGAGATAAGAATCTTATCAGATAAAGATGTATTCAACAAAAATAGAATAGAAGATAAAGCATTTAAAAACTATTTATATTTTGAAGTGACCACAACTGAAGATAATGATGATATCGATGTTGTTATTAATCCAGCACGTATGACTACAAATGATAATGGTACCATTGATTATGGTCACTATTACAATGACTTAGAAGAAGCAACAGAAACATACAATATGGCTGTTAAGATAAAGAAAGAACTTGAGAAACACGGTGTTCGTGTTGCAATACTTCGTGATAATGAAACACCTTCTAATAATTATTCCAGCAATGGACGTTTAAAGAAAGCATATGATATGAATGCTAAATATATGATAAACTTAAGATTTGAATCAAGTGGTTCTCAAATGGACCATGGTGTTGTCGCATTATATTCAAACTTTGTATCCAACCGCTTTGCTGCAAATGTTACAAAGAAATTAGTAGATGAAACAAGTCTTACTCCAAGTCCATATAGTGAAGGAAGCAACGCAACCGGTGTTTTTGAAACAGGAATGGTGCAAGGTTTAGATCTAAATGATATTATTAGAGAAAGTGGTGGCTCATTAACAGGAGCTGGAACTTTGAATGAATTCAGTGAGTTAACTTCATTTGCTAAAGATTACAATCGGGGAATCAATACAATTGATTTACTCTACGGCTATATGACACATCCCAACGATTCAAAAACATGGATTGAAGAGAATGATCTTATAGCAGAAAAAACAGCCCAAGGTATTTTAGTACAATTGGGATTATTTAAGAGTGGTGAAGACAGTGATAATTAATATTAGCTCAGCTTATAAATCATTTGGTCAACAAGATCTATTTGAAAATTTAAGCCTGACGATAAAAACAAAAGAAAAAGTCGCAATCATTGGAGCAAATGGTGTTGGTAAAACAACACTTTTTAACGTGCTTGCGAAAAAAGAATACCTAGATAAAGGTGAACTACATTTTAAGTCAAATATTAGACTTGGTTTTTTAGCACAGATAAATCTAGATGTTGATCCCATTACTGTTAGAGAATACCTAGAAGAGTCATATAAAGACATCTATGCACTTCAATCTCAACTACAAGAAATTGAAGAGAAAATGCTAACAGATCATGATGAAAAAACATTAAAACAATACGATAGAATACAAACAGAATTTATTAGACGTGGTGGTTATAATATTGATACAGAAATCAATACTTTAATGACTCAGTTTGGTTTTCAAGTTGAAGACTTAGAACGTAACATGGAAACATTCTCTGGAGGTCAAATAACACGTCTTGGTTTCATTAAATTACTATTAAGTAAACCAGATGTCTTATTGCTGGATGAGCCGACAAACCACTTAGATATATCTACCATAGAATGGTTAGAAGGATATCTAAGAGGATATGATGGAACGGTTATAATTATTTCGCATGATAGACTCTTCATTGATAGAATATGTTCTGTCATCATTGAAATTGAAGATAGAGTCGCAACGCGATATGAATCAAACTATACTAATTATATTGCCTTAAAAGAAACAAATTTAAGACAACATAACATAAAGTATGCCCAACAACAAAAAGAAATTCAACGATTAGAGAATGTTATCTTAAGATTTAAAGGAAAAAGCTCTAAAGCAAGTTTTGCTAAATCAAAAGAAAAATATCTTGAAAGAATGGACAAACTAGAAGAAAAGAAATCTTCAACTCACCAATTTAAAGCGGAGTTTACGCCAAAATTAAGAGGTGGTAAGGAAGTTCTTATAACCCAAGATTTAGAAGTGGGTTATGATAAACCATTGTTTGATATATCTTATACTTTTGAACAAGGGAAACGTTATGCAATTGTAGGTGACAATGGTACAGGTAAATCTACCTTCCTTAAAACAATCGCAGGGAAGTTACTTCCATTAAAAGGTGAGACACTTTTTGGACACCAGATAGAAATGGGGTACTTTGATCAACAATTGCTAGAGTTTAGTATGCATAAAACAGTGCTAGAAGAGTTATGGGATGATTATCCAGAACTTGATCATACTGAAGTCAGAAGTGCTTTAGGGCGATTCTTATTCAAAGGTGAAGATGTATTCAAACATGTTTCAGTATTATCAGGAGGGGAACGTGTCCGTTTGAGTCTTGTAAAATTAATGCTAAGTGGCGATAACTTACTGATTTTGGATGAGCCTACCAACCACCTTGATATACAAGGAAAAGAAGCCTTAGAAAAATCACTTAAAAACTATACAGGAACAATGATATTTGTATCCCATGATAGATACTTTATTGAAAGTTTAGCAACAGACATCCTTTATATAAAAGAGGGTGCTATATCTCATACTGAGAAAAAAATAGAAGCTATCATTCAAGATGAAAAAGAAGAAGTGAAAGAAGATAAGGGGACTAATAAAGAGAAGTATAAAGACTTCAAGAAGCAACAAAATCGTAAAGAAAAGATTGAAATTGATTTGCTTGAATTGGAAGAGCAGTTAAACCTTTACCGTGAATTAAGATTTGACCCAGATTACTATCATGATTATGAAAAGATGGATGATCTTAATTCTGAAATAGATGCAATCATCAATGATATTAAACAACTTGAACAAGAGTGGGAAGATATCAGTTTATACCTAGAAGATACATAAATTTAAGTGAGGGTAAAATGGAAATAAAACATTATGAAAACATTGAATATACAGACCTAGTTATATCTGAAGAAAAGATTAGTAACAAGTATTTCTTTGATTGTATATTTAAAAATTGTAAGATCAATAATTGTACACTTGAAAACTCAAAATTCTTAAACTGCCAATTTGATAATTGTACAATCGTAACACTCAAATCAGATAATAGTGATATTAAGAATGCACAAATCAATAAGTGTAACCTTATTGGGATAAACTGGTCAGAGATGTCAAACCAAAGATATGGACATACAAAAGCTATCGATAAAATGACACACAGTTTCCTAAAATATAACTCATTCTTTGAAGTGAGTTTAAGAAAAGTTGACTGTTCATATAATACACTCAATGAATGTACCTTTGAGACATGTGATTTAGTATTAGCAAACTTTAAAGAATGTGACTTTCAAGGAACTGTTATAAATAATAGTGATTTGAGGAAAGCAGACTTTAGAGATGCAAGAAATTACTATATTGACTTAAAAAACAATCAATTAAAAGATGCTCAATTCTCATTTCCTGAGGTGAGTAATCTCTTGTATTCACTTGATATAAAAATCGATTAACAGATAGAGTGTCATAAAAGCAAAACAAAACCAGTTTAGAAAACTGGTTTTGTTTTTTTATATTTGTAGTGAACCCAATACTGTATCTTCAAACCATTCTGTATCTTCTTTTTCAAGAAGTTCAGTAGCAGCCTTTGGGCCACCAGTATATGATTTATAAATATGTAATGGATTATCTTTTGTGTTATTAATAATATTTTCAGTTAATTGCCAACTGGAAAGTACTTGTTTAATACTTGAGAACAATGTTTGATCATGTTGCATTGCTGCATCCAGTAATCTTTCATATGCTTCAGGAGTATTGTTACGGTATTCCAGGTTACATGATTGACAGAAGTCCATATATACAGATTCTGAATCATTACTATGACCTGGTGTTTTAATGTTGAATTTTAAATAAACACCTTCATCAGGTTGAACCTTGATAACAATTTGATTTGCTGGCATATGGCCTTCAGCTTTTAATTGAAGTGTGATTTCAGTTGCACGCTTGTGCATTTTCTTACCAGTTCTAACAAAGATAGGGACATTGCGCCATCTATCATTGTCAATTTCAAATCGAATTGCAACAAATGTGTCAATCTTTGAAGTCTTGCTTACTTTATCTTCTTCAGTATAGTTATCATATTGACCATATATAACATCTTTTTTATAGTCTTTAATATATAACTTTTCAAGTACTGCTTCTTGAACTTTATGTATTTCTTCGGAACTCTTATCGCTTGGTAAATCCATGGTTACAATCGACAGTATTTGCAGTAGGTGGCTTTGAACCATGTCTTTAAGTGCACCTGTAACATCATAGAAGTTACCGCGACTTTCAACACCTACCATTTCAGCTGCGGATATTTGGATACTATGAACAACACTTGAATCCCAGATGTTTTTAAATAATGCATTGGTAGATCTTAGAGTCAATATATTTTGAACCATTTCTTTTGCAATAAAGTGATCAATACGATAGATATGTGATTCATCAAATATAGTTTGAAGTTTATCATTAATTTCCATCGCATGTTCTAAGTTATTACCAAATGGTTTTTCAATAATAATTGATGCATCGGTTGATAAGTTGAACTTATGTAGTTTTTCAGCAATTTCGATAAAGAAACTTGGATCAACTGCAAAGTAGTATAACTTATGATGTGGAGTCTTTTTATCAAGTGTTTGATAGAAGTCATGAAGTCTTTGATATCCTTCATCTTCAGTGAAGACCATTTTAAAATAAGATACATACTCAATAAATGCGTCAATCTGTTCACTTGATACATCGAATCTACTGTGTTCTTTCAACCAAGGCTTTAAGTTTTCATGATATGCTTCTGTACTTAAATCTTGTCGACCAATAATTGTAATATGAAATGATTCAGGTAATGACTTATGAATCATTAAATTATAGAAGGCAGGAAGGAGCTTACGATAAGTTAAGTCTCCTGTACCTCCAAAGATAGTAACAATTGAATTGTTACGCATCTTTGTTTCCCCACTCATGGTGGTAGGCTCCATCCATGTCGGTTCTTTCAAACGTATGTGCTCCGAAGAAGTCACGTTGTGCTTGAATTAAGTTAGCGTTTGAATCTGATGTTCTGTATGCATCATAGTATGAGATAGCATTTGTGAACGCTGGTGCACTGATACCATTTTGAATAGCAAGTGCTGCTACTTCACGTAGTGTTGCTTGGTAAGCATCAATGCTTGTTTTGAATGACTCATCTAACATTAAGTTATCTAAGTTCTTATCTTTGTCATATGCTTCAGTAATCTTATCTAAGAATTTAGCACGGATGATACATCCTGCTCTAAATATTTTAGCGATCTCACCATAGTTTAAATCCCAACCATAGTCTTTAGCAGCATTTTTCATTAAGTCGAAACCTTGTGCATAAGCAATAATCTTACTTGCATATAATGCTTGTCTTACTTTTTCAACAAATGCATCTTTGTCTTCGATTAGTGATCTTTCACCAAAGTAGTTAAGTTTGTTTTGAGCAACAACTCTTTGTACTTTGTTTGATGACATCATTCTAGCAAATACAGCTGATGCTAATAATGAAACATCTGTTCCTGTATTAAGACCTTCTTGGACAGTCCATTTACCTGTACCTTTTTGTTCAGCTTTATCAAGAATTACATCAATCAGATGTTTATCTGTTTTGTCATCTTTAACTTTAAATATTTCAGCAGTAATTTCAATGAGGTAACTGTCTAGTTCACCTTTATTCCATGTATCAAAAGTTTCAGCAAGTTCATCATTTGATAAACCACCAACATGTTTTAGTAAAGAATAACTTTCAGCAATTAATTGCATGTCAGCATATTCAATACCATTGTGTACTGTTTTAACGAAGTGTCCAGCACCATCATCACCAACATAAGTTGTACATGGTTCACCATATGCTTTAGCTGCGATATCTAATAAGATATTTTCAACCTCAGCATAAGCTTCACGGTCACCACCAGGCATAATTGAAGGACCAAAACGCGCACCTTCTTCACCACCTGAGATACCTACTCCTAAATAGTGTAAGCCTTGTGCACTAACTTCTTTATGACGTCTGATTGTATCTTCAAAGAATGAGTTACCACCATCCATGATGATGTCACCTTTATCTAGTAAAGGAATTAAACTTTCAATAACAAGGTCAACAGGTCTTCCTGCTTTAACCATAATAATAATTTTACGTGGTGCTTCTAAAGAACTAACAAATTCTTCTAAGCCTTCATATAAAGTAAAGTTTTTATGTGGTGTTTCTTCCATCACTTCTTGACCTACTGCATATGTTCTATTAAATAGGGATACTGTGTATCCGTGGTCTGCGATATTCAATGCTAGGTTTCTACCCATGACCGCAAGTCCCATTACTCCAATATTGTTTTTCATATATACTACCTCCATATCTTCTATTGTACCAAATTTTGAGAAAAATAGTAGTCTAACTCAATTTGTGTTATCTTTGAATCTTTGTTATAATTAGATTGTCTAAGACGTGATGAATCTTAGATAGGTGGATAGAAGATTAGAATATGTCTGGTTAAATCCAGAAAAAGATAATACCGACTATAATAGGTATTATTTTTTTTCTTCTGATGTATCATATATTTGTAAATGGAGGAACTTATGGAATCAAGAATAATGAAGATTTTTAGAGGTATAGCCTCTGTGCCACATGTCTCTTTTCAAGAAAAGAAACTCAGTGATGCAATATATAAACTTGCAAAAGATTTAAACCTGGAAGCATTTCAGGATGAACACAATAACTTATTAATTATTAAAGAAGCGAGTAAAGGGTATGAAGGTGCACCTACTGTCATGTTGCAATCACATTTAGATATGGTTGGCGAAAAGAACATGGATAGTGACCATAACTTTGATACAGATCCTTTAGAATTGCGTATAGAAGAGGGTATCTTGTTTGCAAATAATACAACACTTGGAGCAGACAATGGTGTTGGTATTGCCTATATGATAGCAATACTAGAGGATGAGTCCTTAAAGCATCCAAGATTAGAATGTGTATTTACGGTTGAAGAAGAAGTAGGTTTACTAGGAGCAGCTAAATTTGATGCAAGTAGTATGGAAGCAAGCCTTTGTATAGGACTTGATAGTTCAGGTGAAAATGAAGCATGCGTTTCTTCTTCAGGTGGTGTTAGAGGCCATATGGTTAAAACATTAAGCTTTGAAGACCATGAGTCAGATACAATCAAAATAGAGATTAGAGGCCTTCTAGGAGGCCACTCAGGAGAAGATATATCAAAAGAAAGGGCAAATGCTCTAAGACTGACAGGAATCATCTTAAAAAATGCAATTGAAGATGGACTTGATGTTAGAGTTGTTGATGTTCAAGGTGGTTTAAAGGTTAATGCAATCTGTAGAGAAGCAAACCTTGAATTAGCAGCATCGGATGTAAATGGATTTAAAGAATGGTTTAAGATCATTGAATCAAACTTAAAAGATCAATATAAAATATCTGATCCTAATTTAAGTTTCAATCTTATTGAATCTAATACTAGAAGAAGAACAAGTCTAAAAGATACAATGGGGATTGCCAATGCACTCTTCATGCTACCTTATGGAGTACTACAAAGAAGTATGGAAATAGAAGGCCTTGTTATTACTTCAGCAAATATCGGAACAGCTAATATCATTGATAATGAATTTATTATCAATGTATCACTTAGAGCAACACAGAGTTTTGTAATTGAGAATGTAATGCACCGTGTAAAACTTATATCTAAAAATACAGGATATGAAGTTACATTCAATGCAAAGTATCCAGGTTGGAGTTATGATAAAGACTCAAAGTTTAGAAAACGACTCTTTGATGTTTATAAAGAGTTAAGAAATGAAGATATGCAAGAAGTAGCAACCCATGGTGGCTTGGAACTTGGAATATGGAAAGATAAGATGCCAAAACTCGATATTATAGGAATGGGTCCTATTATGTATGATATTCATACACCACAGGAAAGACTTGATATCGGATCATTTGAAAGAACCTACGAAATATTGCTTGAATTATTAGAAACACTTAACAATTATTAGGAGGAACTTATGTCAAAATATCTAGAGTATGTTAGCCAATTAGCAATTAATAATATAGAAGCAGGGGGCGGACCCTTTGGTGCTTGTATTGTATATAGAGGGGAAATCATAGCAGAGGGTGTTAATGAAACACATCTTGTAAACGACATCACACGTCATGCAGAACTGATTGCAATTGAAAAAGCACAAAAACACTTAGATACAATGGATTTATCAGAGTGTGTTATGTATGCAAGTGCACATCCATGTGCAATGTGTTTGGGAGCCATTGGCTTTTCCAACATAAAGGAAGTTTACTACTCAAATACATTAGAAGAAGCCCAAGCAGTGGGGTTAGGTCTGAGTTTAAACATCTATAACTTTATTAAAGGACATGAAGAAGCATTAGATTTAAAATTTGAACATGTTGAAAGCGATTTAAATCCGATGAAATCCTATCAAGAAAAGCATAAAGTTTAATATAATCTTTAGTAAATCATGATAAATATAAAAATATTAAAAGCGGAAGTTACTATTTCATTTATCTAATATTAAGAACTGGATGCATATTATTGACATGTCTCTATTGAAATGGTATAGTAATCAAGCAGTAAGAAAGTAGAATCACACTTCTCACCTGAAAGCGAATAGCTTTAGGTCAACGCTTAATAACTTTATATAAGCTAAAGGTGTGTGTTCTATGTCTATAGACCACACTTTTTTATTGTAATTCACGTAGGAGGTGAACTTTATCAGTAAAAGAAAGAGTCAAGGGGATTTGGTTAATGAAGCAATTCGCTTT
>JAAYGI010000078.1 GCA_012727815.1 Erysipelothrix sp. | reverse complement strand
CCAACAAACTGGCTTGATAGTAAGAGTACAATAAGAATTGTTGAAAAGATAATCAGTCCCAGTTTAATAAATTCATTAAGAGGTGAATCTTTTAATAGTATGAAAGGTGATAGTAAATATGTATGTAACATATAGATTGGAAGTGTTTTGGAACCAATGTCTGTTACTTTTGAAGCTTTGTTACGGGATAGGTTAATGAATAGAAAGGCTCCTAGAAAACCAATGAAGTACTGAATTACACTTAAGACAAGGGCAAGTTGCATATTGTCTGTGAGTTCTCTATAGGGACGATCAAGCCATAAAAATTGTACAGGAAATTCGAAGTATAGAAACATTGATGCAAAAACTAGAACGGTTACTAATATCATAAGGGAATATTTCTTTGAGACACTGCGTATCATTTCTACATGCTTGTCCGTTATAAAGTATCCAGCAATAAAATAAGGTGTGAATCCAAAGAATTTAGCAAGTGAGAGATAATCTGTATACTCTGAAAAAAGACCAGATAGCGTTCCAATAATTAAGGTAATCAGTAAAATGTTTTTAACTCTTACAAGATCAGGCAAGATAAGTTTCCAAAAGAACATGGCCAATAAAAACCATAAAGCCCATCCAGGTGTAAAGAGTTCATAAGTTTCAATTGCTTGTGGATTGGACAAATATGATGGGAGAAAGCGACCAATACTCCAAAATATATTGAATGTTATGAAAGGAATAAAATAAGTACTAAATGCTCGCTTTCTTCCTTTCTCAACATTTTTAGATAAGTATCCTGATATAGTAATAAACACTGGCATATGAACTAAGTATACAAGTATGTATAGAAAGCGAGAAACAGTACTTGTTGACCAAGAGAACTCTAAACCATGGCCAAAAACAACGAGAAATATTAATATCCCTCTAATATTGTCAACCCAAAAATATCTTTCTTTAGTTTCCATACAAGACCACCTTTATAATTTGATAATAGCACATCTTTATTGATTACTAAGATATAATGCAAATCATTTAATATTTAATTTATTCTCAAGCTCACTAAAAAGAAAACTACAGTAAATGTAGGTTAGATAACTAGTTAGTATGTGGGTTAAATTTTGTATTACTCAAGATGATCTTAATAATCATTATATAAAAATGCACCCCAGATTTTTTTCCAATTGTCGAGGTGCATTTTAAGTCAATCAGGTTTTTGATTATCTGCAGTAATGAATCTTCTTTTTACGCGTTGTAATATAACAATTATAACAACAAAAATTATATCTTTAGTGGGACTTTTTATTTTATCTAGAATTATGAAATATATAATTGCTGTTAAAACTATGTCGCCCAAAATTCTTAAAACTTATTCATGATAGTGAAATCCTCCCCGCCTAATGGCTTTATAATATAATACCATAATGCATCAAAAAAAGTTAAATATTGGAGGTTTATAGATTATTGTGAAATTATTGATTGTAGCGATCCTTATCTTATAATAAAAATGGACTTTTCTTTGGATATTGATAAGTATATAAGGAGAAAAAAGCATCGTATAAATAATTTTCGTTAATTTGTATGTCTTTTGTATGTCTTTATTATAATTGGAATCAAATAAAATGAAAAAACCCTCTTTTTAAAGGGTTTAAAATATTAAAAATATTATTGGTGGAGCTGGAGGGAGTCGAACCCTCGTCCAAGCAACGTCCCACAAATGAACATCTACAGTTTATTACGTTTTTAATAATCAAGTAGTTCTAAAACATACAAAACTCATTACCCGATTTGCTTTTAGTTTTCGTCCTATGTTTCAAGCAAACATAAGCTTAGTCCTTGTGTGTTAATGAGCATACCGTCCAAAGACATAAACGAGTATGACTCATGCTGCAAACGTTTATTCGTTAATTAAGCAGCAAATGCGTAATTGTTGTTTCCAGTTATTTTTCTGGGTGATGATTAGGTCATCAGTCCACTGCAGTTCATTTCAAACTATTGCCTGTCGAAACCATGACAGCCCCTTCAAATGTATTATATCAATCAATGCTAAGATATACAACTAAGATGTAATATATGCACTCTTAAACAGCGTATTATCATCACTTTTATATAACTTATTTACTTGACAAAGAGACCGTACTTTCATACGATATAACAATTAGAGGTGGCATATGAAAAAACTTATAAAAGAAGCAGTGGTAAAGACAGTACCTGTAATGGCGGGATATGTGTTTTTAGGGAGTGCATTTGGTATCTTAGTCCAAAGTCATGACCTTTCTATTTGGACTGCACTTTTTATGAGTTTAATTATATATTCAGGAGCAATGCAATTTGCTGCCATCCCATTACTACTTAATCCCATTGGGTTAATTCAGACATTTATTCTAACAATATCAATTAACGCTAGACATATATTTTATGGTATCTCAATGCTAAAACCTTTTGAAAATGCAGGTAAGAAAAAAGCATACATGATCTTCTCACTTACAGATGAAAGTTATAGTTTACTTCTTAATAATAAAGAAGATAAGAATCTAATGGTTCTAATAGAAGTATTAAATCAAAGTTACTGGGTCTTAGGAACCTTAATAGGTTATTTATTTGGACATTTAATCCCTTTCTCTATAGAAGGCATAGATTTTGCAATGACAGCTTTATTCCTAGTAATCTTTATGGATTCATTCTTTGCTAAAAAATATGAGCCACTTGCACTGGGATTGGCCGTATGTGGTTTATCACTTTTTATATTTGGACCTCACTACTTTATTATTCCAAGTATGGTTGGAATAATTCTAGGTTTATATTTGAGAGGCGGTAAAGAAACATGTACATAATATTAATAACAATAGCATTAGGTGTTATGTTAACACGCTTCCTACCCTTTCTACTTTTAAAAAACATTGAAATACCACAAAAATATGAAAAGGTCATGAATGGAATACCTTATGCATCAATGAGTCTTTTATTGGTTTACGCATTTAAAGATGTGGGCAAACATAATCTTTTAGAAACATTGATTGCTAGTTTGGTATGCATTGGCCTTTATACATGGAAAAGAAACACGATTATCAGTATTGTATTTTCAACAATTATTTACATGCTAATGACACAAGCATTTTAAGGAGCATTATGAGAAAAGAAATTATAGATTCAAAAAGAATTGTTATTAAGATAGGATCATCTTCATTAACACATAAAGATTCAGGAGATATCAATTATAGAAAACTAGAACAATTAGTCAGGGTCTTATCTGATTTAATGAGTATGGGAAAAGAAGTCATCCTGGTAACATCAGGTGCACAGGCTGTAGGTAGACAAGTTTTACGTCTTAATACGATTCCTGAAGCACTTAAAAAGAAACAAGCACTTGCAGCTGTAGGTCAAGCAAAACTGATGATGACATATGAGAGATTATTTTCAGAGTATAACCATACAGTAGCACAAGTCCTAATGACTAAAGAGACAATGCAAAAAGAAACGACACGTAATAATGCTGCCAATACATTTGATGCATTAATACAATTGGGTGTAATCCCTATTGTTAATGAAAATGATACGGTAGCAACCCATGAAATAGAATTTGGTGATAATGACCATCTATCAGCATTTGTTGTATCACTTATTGATGCAGATTTATTAATTATATTATCAGATATAGATGGACTCTATACAGATGACCCATCCCTTAATAAAGATGCTAAATTTATATCTTATGTGGATAAATTAACGGATGAATACTTCAAGATGGGGAAAGAAACATCATCATCAGATCTTGGTACAGGTGGTATGCGCGCTAAATTAGATGCTGCTAAAATTGCAGGAGCATCGGGTGCACACATGGTATTGATGAATGGAAAAGATGTCACAAAGATTTATGATGTTATTGAAGGAAAAGAAATAGGAACATTCTTCAAAGCTAATGAAGAAGAAGATTTTGACATAAAAGAACATATGTGAGGTATGTATATGAATCAAATAGGAAAAAATGCAAAAAGAGCATCCATTACGGGTAATACTTTAAAAGAAGAGAAAAAAAATCAAGTACTGAAAACACTTCAGTCATGCTTGATTAAAGATAAAAAACTTATATTTGAAGCCAACGCTAAAGATATAGAGCATGCTAGAAATAATAATTTAAGCAAGCCCTTGATTGATAGATTAATATTAGATGATGCAGGTATTGATAATATCGTTGCAGGACTTGAAGATGTTATTAATCTAGATGATCTTATTGGTCAGGTCTTAGAATCAAAAACATTAGACAATGGTTTAGATATTGAGCAAGTAACAGTACCTTTAGGAGTTATTGGTATTATTTATGAGTCAAGACCCAACGTTACAGTGGATGCTTTTGCACTGTGCTTTAAAGTTGGGAATGCTGTTATATTAAAGGGTGGAAAAGAAGCAATTGAAACAAACATTGTTTTAGAAAAACTCATTAGAAAATCATTAAAAGATAATGATGTAGATGAAAACATGATTCAATTGATTAAAGATACCAGTAGAGCATCAACTCTAGAACTCATGAAACTTAATCAGTATGTTGATGTATTAATTCCTAGAGGATCTGCTGGATTAATTCAAACAGTACTGAGAGAAAGTACAATTCCAGTTATCGAAACAGGATCCGGTAATTGTCATATATTTGTGGATAAATCTGCAAACTTAGATATGGCACTTAATATTATCGAAAATGCTAAGTTACAAAGATTGGGTGTATGTAATACGGTTGAATCATTGGTAGTTCATAAAGATATCGCAGATACCTTTATTCCCTTACTTATGAACCATATTCCATCTGTTAGTGTATTGGGCGATGCTGAGTCTCTTAAAGTTGACCCAAGACTTATTGAAGCAACACCCCTTGATTTCTACAAGGAATACCTTGATACGAAGATGTCATTAAAAATTGTGGATAGTGTAGAGGATGCAATCCTTCATATCAATGAACATAATACAAAACACTCAGATGCTATTATCACTGAAGATGAAAGATCTGCCGAACTCTTTACGCATAGTGTTGATTCAGCTGCAGTCTACGTCAATGCTTCAACACGATTTACTGATGGTTATGTATTTGGTTTAGGTGCTGAAATAGGAATCAGTACACAGAAACTACATGCGCGTGGACCAATGGGTCTAAAAGCATTAACTACATATAAATATATTATCAAAGGAAAAGGGCAGATTCGTTAGAATCAGCCCTTTTTATCTTTGTCTATAATTGCTTGTGCACTGTCTTTAATAATTGTTTCAAAATCATATGAATCTAAAACGTTGAGTCCTTCTTGGGTTGTTCCTCCTTTTGAAGCAACCCTGTTAATTAGAACTTGAGGATCTTCATTTGATGAACTTAAATACTGTGCACTTCCGATAAATGTCTTAGATACAATATCAAGAGCAGTATCTTTATCAATGCCCTCATCTGCAACACTACTTGCCAGTGCATCTATAAATCTATAGATCAATGCTGGTGCGCTTCCTGCAAGTGCTATAAAGCCACTGAACTGTGATTCATCCAATAACCATGTATTTCCTAGTAGGTCTAATAAATCTTTAAGGTGGCCTTCTAAATCTTTATTAACATCATGTAGTGCGTATGCAGTAGTACCTGCATTTATAGCAGCATTTAGGTTTGGCATAATCCTTATAATAGGTCTGTCTCCAAATAGTTCAAGAAGTCTAGAAAAGCTGGTTTTAGCAGCCATGGATACAATTGCTTTATTATATAAATTGATATCAAGTGATCCTAAGTCTTCAGGTTTAACACCTAAAAATATGACATCTACGGCATCAATACATTCCTGATTACTGTGACATGGATTAATACCCAAATCATGACATGTGTCTACAAGTTTATTATAATCTCTAGCACTTGCATATACATTGGTCATTTGAAACTTACCAGAGTTTTTTAAACCCTTTAATATTGCTGTACTCATACTCCCAAGTCCTATAAATCCTATTTTCATAAAATCACCTCATAAGAGTATTTTAGCATAGTTTGAATGCTTTGTTTTATTTACTATAACTTAATAGAATCTAGAAACTCTAATCAAGATATAAAAACAACCCCCATTTGTCTTTAAACAAAAGGAGGTTGTTTTGTATTTTATAAGGTATATTTAGGTTCCTTTAGAGTTTCGTCTAAAGTAATATTTAAATCATTGTCTTCAAAGAACCATGTGTCAGCTCTTTCAACAAAGAATGTGATACCTTTAACTGTTGTTTCAGCAAGAGGTCTTGAGGGTTCTTCTTTTGACAAAGCAATTGAGAAACCATTAACACCATATACTTTACCAAAGAACTTAATTGAGTCACCTTCATTTAAGTGCATCTCTTTGATGTACCAATCGGCAGCATCATTTGAAATAATCAATTTCATTTAATCACTCCTAACTTTATATAGTCTAACATAATCAATAAAATAATTAATTAAAATGCTCTGTATTTAGCCATCATAACTTTAAAGAGTTCAGCAGATGTAGGGGGTGTATATGTAATTGCATTTGCACCTGCTTCAATTGTTTCAGTAATTGACTCAGGTGTGGGTCCACCTGTAGCAATAATAGGAACTTCTGGATATTGTGCTCTAATCTTTCTCACAATATCAGGAGTTTTTGAAGCAGCAGATACATTCAGTATGGTCGCACCATTATGTATTCTACCCGCAATATCATCTTTTTCTGATGTGACTGTAATAATAATAGGAATTTCTAAACGTAACTTCATAGAATGAATTAATTCATTTTTTGAAGGTGAGTTTAGTACAACACCAAGTGAACCTTGTTGTTCAGCATCAATTGCAAGGGATAAGACACGTGTTCCGCGTGTTGTCCCGCCACCAACTCCTGCAAATACAGGAACATCTGATGCCATAATAATTGAGTGAGTAATAATAGGTTGTGGTGTAAAAGGATATACTGCCATAACAGCATCTGCATTACAGTTTCTAATAATCGCAACGTCCGTTGTAAAAATAATAGATTTAATTAACTTACCAAAGATTCGAATTCCATTTGCTTGTTCAATTTCTTTAGGTATGTGGATAAAATTAGCGCGAAGATTACCGCTATACTCAGGTACTCTCATAAATATATTCCTCCTTGTATTAGATGAGTCGTTTTTCAAAACCTCCAACAACCTTTAAGTTCTCTGTAATAATAAAAAATGCTTGGGGGTCATGTGATTTTATAATCGCTTTTAAAGCAGGCACTTCTTCTTGAGAAACAACAGTTACAAATATTTCCTGAGGATCTCCAGTATAAGAACCATAACCTTGCCAGTGGGTAGCCCCTCTAACAAGTTCTGTATTAATAATAGATTTTAAGTTTGTGTTTTTAGTAAAAACCATCACACTGACTTCAATATTTGAGTGGTGGAATTTATCAAGAGTAAATGCGAATATTGTTGAATAAATAAGTGAGTAAACAGCAATTTGGAAATCATAGAATATAAAACAGTATAAATAAATTAAACTGTTAACAACTAAATAAATCTTACCAACACTTCCTTTGTTCTGTTGTGATTGGTAGATTCCAATAATATCAAGCCCCCCTGCAGACCCCTTCCCCTTAAAAGCAAGAGCGACTCCATATCCTCCAATAAATGCTGCAACAAGAATGCTCACAAAAATATCTTGGATATAAGGTGTTGTAGGAATAGGTACTAAGGACATTGCTAAGGTCTGCGCAATAATTGTCAACAGACTCAAGATAACAAAATTCTTAGACAGACGCTTAAACGCAAAAATAAATACAGGAAGATTGATTAAGAATGTCATTATCCCTGAAATCTTTATTTGAGGATCGAGTTTGAATATACTAATTACCCAATTACTCAAGATCTGTGCTATTCCGGTGAAACCACCATTATATAATCCAAGAGGCATTAAAAATAGGTTTATGGTTAATCCAAAGAGTAACCCGCCTACGATAACGTAAGCATAATTTTTCATCTTTTTGTTCATGTGGTTATTATAGCATTAAAAGTTATATTTAGTAGAGGATTTAACAATTCTTTCATATTAACATAAAGAAAACATAATCTAATTTATTTGTAAAACTATCTATACTAACAATAGCTAAGTAAGTGTGATAAAATTATTGGGAAGAGGTGACATGATGGAAATATTTAATACACACCGTTTAACACAAAAACAAAGATTTAATACAGCGATTGTACTGGGTACATTGGCTGCTTTTGTAATTGGAATTGTAACAGGATACTTAAGATTAATTATTGCGAGTACAGTAGGGTTTGATTTTTCAGTTGTAACCATAGCTGCAGGTTATGCAGTAGGTATGGTTATTCAAAAGTTAGGAAGAGGTGTACAACTTAAGTTTTCTATATTAGGAGGGATACTTGGGTTTATTGCTGTATCTGTATCTAATGTAATAGCATTTGGATATCCGATATTCTTTATCTTTAATATAGCAATCCACTTTCATATTATATTGACACTTATTAGTGGTAGTTTAAATACTATCTTAATGCTTTTATATCAATCAATTGCTGTTTATGTAGCGTTCAATACATCTAGGATTATATAATGTCATTTCGAGAGACAAAAGCGCTTGTCAATTTAGATAACTTAGTTTTTAATTATCGTAAATATAAAGAAGATACCCATCTAGAAGTCTTTGCTGTTGTTAAAGCAAATGCTTATGGACATGGTGATATAGAGGTAGCTAAAAAACTTGAATTGGAAGGTGTAAAAGTATTGTGTGTTTCATCATTAGATGAAGCAATACATTTAAAAGAGGTAGGTATCAAAACAGATATCTTGATCTTTAGTTATGTAGATCCAAAATATGTTGAATTACATAATACACCACAGTTTATTTTTACAATCCCCTCACGTTATTGGTTTGATAAGGTGAATGAAATAGATCAAGAATTACGACTACACTTAAAGATAAATACGGGTATGAATCGTGTGGGTGTAAAGCATCTTGAGGATGCATTACACATTATTAAAAACACACATCACAAGATAGAGGGTCTCTATACGCATTTCTCTTCATCAGATGAAGATAATACAGTGCTAGATAGACAACTCAAGGTCTTTGAAAACTTCATAGAGAGACTTGACTATCCATTCAAATGGATTCATGCAAGTAACACGCATGCATCTAATAGAGCTCACAGCAAGCATATAAATGCAATGAGACTGGGTATTGGACTATATGGTTATGAGTTAAATAATCATAGTCTAAAACAAGTCTTATCCCTGTATACAAAAGTGATACACCTTGAAACGATTCAAAAAGGTGAAGCTGTAGGATACAATGAAACCTACTTTGCTACAAATGAAATCAAGGTTGCAACTGTTCCTATCGGATATGGTGATGGTCTTGATATGAGACATAAATTTGTAATTATCAATCATAGAAAATATCCAATTATTGGTAAAGTTTGTATGGACCAAATGATGATACAGGTTGATGACTCTGTTAAGATGGGAGATCTTGTATCAATATTAAGTGACGAACATACTTATAAGGATATCTTAAAAGAATCTAGTATTATGCCATACCTTGTTATGACTGTTTTATCTAGTAGAGTACCAAGAGAATATATCTAAAAGGCCAATGGCCTTTTCTTTTTCCAAAATCATAAAGACAATGAAAAAAAATCAAAGGGGTTATTGCCACAAATTCATTGAAATATTCATGATTAATTTAATCATCAACTCGCCCTACTAGGGAGGTAAGTCTCATGCATAAAATATTACTTCAAATTACAAAGAAAATGATATAGAATGAAATTATAGTATAATAACAGTGATTATAACATAATAAAAAAGGAGAGAAATAATGAAATACTACGATGGGTCAGTTATTAAAGAAGAAGATATTGTAGCAATTTTTCCTAGAAGAATTGAAATCGGTGAGAATTATGAGATTTGGCAGCATCCTTATTTCAAAAATGGTGTATTAGCTGAAGATTTTGATTTTCAATTAATCTACTTTATAGATAGAAAAAACGTCGAGTCGTATCATATTACACAGGATAAAGAGCGATTGACTGATGCAAATCATTTGTCCAGGTTTCAACTTCTATTTCATGATGTATGTGAGAACTTCCACGAAGAAAATATTCTTGTAGAAGATATTTGGTCAGGTGAAGCCTTTTCTATTATAAGAAAAATTATAAAGGAGAAAAGTAAAAACAATCAAAACAAGCCCAACAGATCCAAAAGTGAGTAATACTTGGAGTAATAAGTCCCTGAAGGTTTGGGCAAAATATGAAAAATATTGAATTAAGACAACAAAGACACTAGAACATTAGAGCTATAGTGTCTTTTTAATAAGATATATTAATTTATAAGTGTTTTTAATCGAAATACGAGCAAAAGAAAACCCCTGAACTTCTACAGCTTAGAAATGAAGGGGTTTGTGTGCAGTCTGAAAAGCATAATAAATGCTTTAGTTTCTGATAGATGATGTTTTGTTAAAATCACTAATATAGGGTGATATCTTTGTATCATTCAATAAGATAGTCTGATATAGATATCGACTATGTGGATTATCCTCTGATGCAATGATCTGATGAATTAAGTAATCACATTCATCAAGAATAGCGTAATCAATGTCATCTTTATATTCAAAGTCAAAATCTAAAACCATATAGGTATGTAGGAAGACTTGTATAGTAACCATCTTCTCATGCTTATCTTGAATAGTATCAAAGTATTCAAAGATTTCATCAAGAATAGATGAGAATGTCATAAAGGTTGAATCTGTATTATAGTTTTGTAATCGAATAACATACTTACTAATTTGAGTTAAGAGTCTGTTATAACAAGAAAGACTTGCTATAGATTTAGAACTTAAAGGTTCATAAGATTCACAACAAACAAAATGATGGGGTTCGACATTACTGTTAAGTGTCAAACCATAATTCCCCTGTGTATGTAGTTTATATAAGACAGCAGCTGCATAAGGTGTGGTAAAGGGACATACATCTGTAAACCCATCTTTTGAAACACGCATGTGAACAATCGAATAATTATAATTGAAAGTAATATCAATCTTATAAAAGATATCATCATGAATAATGGCTTCAACATGATAGATTCCTTTATTCAAGATGATAACTTTATTTTGAATAAATAAAGATTGTGCATCTTTTATAAGGTCAACATTAAAAAGTTTTTGTAAGTCCATTTCTATACACCCTTTCTTTTCGGATACATCATAAATCTTGCTAGATGTATAATCAATGAAAATGCTTGTGCATATGATTAAGGGACACAAGGTGAATGTGATATAATTGTCCTGGGTGATAAAGTGGCAAGACAAGCAAGACAAATACAAAAGACCAGTGTTTTTTCAATAAAGCAAAAAACCAAGCAAGACTTGTTTAGGAATAAATCAGACAGACATATGTTTGTATCTATATTAGAAGATTCAAAACAAAAATATGGCTTTGATTTATATGGTTATTGTTTATTGGATAATGATGAGTTTTGGATTATATTGAATGCAAAACGCCGTAGTATTTCTACGATTATGCAATCAATCAGTATTTCATATGCTTTATACAGAGATGATACAAAGAATCTATTTGAAAATAGATATCACTCAGATCCTTTATACACACTTAAAGCGCTTGATGAAGAAGTCAGCTCCTTAAAAAGTGATATAAGATATGAGTCATGCTCCTATTGCTTCTATGATCCAAAAGAAAACATTCCCTTACCCTTTATATCAGATATAGATACTGATATCAGTATTCGAGAGAAACACTCACAAATACTAAATGAATCAGAATTTGATAAATTGATGGAATCTTTAATTCAAACAATTGATATTGAAGATGATAATAAGGAATCAAGAAATACATTAATAAAAAAGATATATGCTGAATATAATGTGACCCAAAAACAATTGGCGAACTACTTTTCGCTTACGAGTTCTAGTATCTCCAAGATACTGAAATCATAAGCAATCTAGTTGCATTCAACATGTGTCACCTATAAAATGAAAGCTAAGAGGTGGTAGTATGGAATTAAATATAAGTTCTTGGAGTGCACCCTTAACATTAGATCCTAATATAGTTTGGGACAGTGTTATTATTGGTGGAGGTCCTGCAGGATACAATGCGGCCATATATATGGTGCGTAAAGGTTTAAAACCTTTATTACTCATAGGAGATAGAGGTGGACAAGTTTCACTTACAAATGAGATAGAAAACTATTTAGGATTCGAAGAAATACAAGGTGGAGATCTTGTTGAGAAATTCCATGTACAAGCAACAAGACTTAATGTAGATATACTTGAAAGTATCTATGCTAATAAGATTGTTAAGGATGATAACTTGTTTACAGTAACATTAACAACAGAAGAAGATGTTAAGGCAAAGACAGTTATTATTGCAACAGGTGGAGAACACAGAAAACTAAACCTTGAAGGTGAAGAGAGACTGAGTGCAAAAGGAGTTTCATACTGTGCTATATGTGATGCACCTTTCTTTAAAGATAAGGAAGTCATTATTGTAGGTGGTGGAGACTCAGCAGTAGAAGCGGCGGTAGATGTAGCAAAATGGGCAAAACATGTTCATGTTGTACATAGATCAAAGTGGCGTGCTGAAAAGATTCTACTGGATAGAATGTTTGAAACAGAAAACGTAACATATGAACTGGGATCTACACTGAGTGATATTGGTGGAGAACACAGTGTTGAATATGTAGATATATACAACAAAGATTCTGATACGACTACAAGAAAACAAGTACAAGGTGTATTTGTTGAAATAGGACAAGATCCACGTGTGGATTTAGTTAAAGATTATGTTGAACTGAATGAAAATAGTGAGATTGTTGTTGATAAGTACAATGCAACAAACTTCCCCGGACTGTATGCAGCAGGGGATGTTACTGATGTACCTTATAAACAAATCATCACAGCAGCATCTGATGGTGCTGTTGCTGGATTATCAGCAAGTAACTATATACTAAAAATGGAGGAAAAATAAAATGGAAAAATTTTTAAACGATGATGTTAGAAAAATGTTAGGTGATCACCTAAAAGCAATGAAAGATGTTGTAAATGTTAAATTATATGTAGACAATGAAAACTGCGATACATGTAAAGAAACAAACCAACTCTTAACAGAATTAACAGAAATAACAGATAAAATGCACTATGAATATATTGAAACTAAAGGTGACACATCAATTGGTGCTGAGTATGGTGTAACACTTTACCCAACAATTGTTATATTAGATAAAGACAACAATGACTTAGGTGTACGTTTTAACGGAATCCCTGCAGGTCATGAAATTAATGCACTATTAGCATCACTTGTAGATATGTCAGGTGCACCTTTAGACCTAGATGAAAAAACAGTTGAAGCAATTAAAGCAATAGATACAGAAACAGATATTAAAGTATTTGTGACATTATCATGCCCACACTGCTCAGGTGCAGTAACAAAAGCACACAGAATTGCAATGCTTAACCCATTTGTTAAAGCAAGTATGGTTGAAGCACAAACATTCCAAGATCTATCAATGAAACATGATGTATCAAGTGTACCTAAAATTGTTATTAACGATACATTAGACTTTGTTGGTAACCAACCCATGGAAGTGTTCCTAGATACAATTACGAAAGCAGCATAATGTTTGCTTATCTAGATGAACAATTAAAAACACGAAAGGTTCAAAGAGAAGGAATCATATTCTTTCTCTTCTTCCTTTTGCTCTTTACAATTATTGATTATCTTAATATGTCATATAGCGAGATGATGAATACCTATTCTAAGTTATTAGTAGGCATTAATATCTCTTTAAATGTGATCATGGCTCTAGGGTCAGCTTTCTTAATGATACTCAGTAGTGTCATGATTAAGATAAAGGGTATTGAACCAAAAGGAACGAATATGGGTGTTATATCTATACTGTTTGGTACACTTACTTATGGATGTACACCTTGTGTTATCGCTTTATTTGCAAACTTTGGTATCACATTCTCAGTCATCGCACTTCCCTTTGCAGGCTTACCTTACAAGTTTATGACTTTAGGTTTAGTTGCAATTGGTATCGCATGGTCTTTGTATGATATTAACAGAGGGGCTTGTAAAGTTAAGTTTGATTAAATTTAATTACTAAAACTAAAAAGGACAGAGTTTTGTTGAATATACAAAACTCTGTCCTTTTTACATTTGAATGCTTATTAAATAAGTTATTAAGCAATAAGTCGTTTGATTGAATCTATATCTGATATTTTATCCATTATCTCGATAATGTCATCAGCTTGGTAAAGTATTCCACGACGTTGATTTCCAATCCGTCTTAATATTCCTAAATCTACAGCTCTATGGATAAGTAGGTTTGCACCTCTAACAGACAAATCTAACTTATTTGATAGGTAAGTTGAATTTACAACTGGCTGTTGAATTAATAAGTATAAAAAATCCCACATTGATGAAGTTTTCTTTTCATCTAAAGTTTCCTCCCATTCATTTATAACTAAAGAGATATCTTCAGATGCTTTACTACCAATCACTAAAGATAACTCAAGCGCATTAAATACTTGTTCAATAATAGGTATTGGATTTCCATCTTGAAATGCTAAGAGTGCACTCATATAATCTTTAGTATTATTAAGCAGTCCAGCAGAAATAGGAAGTGCTACTGTTTTAAGTACATCATCATCCTTTAATGATTTATGTATTAAAGCTCTTCCGGTTCTCCCATTTCCATCTATAAATGGATGAATAGTTTCAAACTGTGCATGTAATATTGCTGCCTTAACAATAGGATTTACATCTATCCTGCCAGCATAAAGAATTAAGTCATCCATATAATTTTTTATGTGAGTATAGTGTGGAGGAACAAAAATTGCCTTATGTGGAGAGTAAGGACTTCCGCCAATCCAAACGGCTTGTGTTCTGAAATCTCCAGGGATGATAGTTTTTGATGACTTCATCAGTTCATTATGTATTTTTTGAATAGTAGAAATCGATAACATTTCTGTCGTATTTATAGCTGTTCTCATTGCAGCAACATTGTTCGCAATGATTTGTGCGTTTTTAGGAGATTTTGAATCGAGTTCTGCAATCGCAATATTTCTAATACTTGAAGTCAAATTCTCAATTTGCGAACTGGCAGCAGACTCACTTCGTAAAAGCGCAGTTGGAAAAGAATAACCTTTCGCGCTTTGTATAGTATCGAATCGAGAAATTTTTATGAGAAGATCAGTAATAGCAACTTCAAAATCTGGATCTATGGTAATGTTTTTATCCGAAATCATATTAGGCAAAGATGATTTATAAGTTGGTAATATCTTACTGATACTCCGTCTTGATAATGTACTGATATCTTTGTTAATTTCCCATTTTAATGTTTCATAACCTAATGGTTTCCATTGGCTCATAAGTCACCTCCATCAATTAGAGGAACTGTAATAGGTTTTGGTTCCTCTAACTATATATTGAAATTATACCACCTATTAGTAATTAATCAACAAAACCATACATTTAGAGGAACTGAAATCAATCTTAGTTCCTCTAACTATAAATTAAAGAAGTATTATCACATATTTATCTATAGTTTTGATGCATAGTATCATATTACGAAGCTTTGAAAATCTAGTATGCAGATATGGTATACTATGAATAATAGATAGGTGATAATATGAAACTTTTTAACAAAGCACAAATAGAAGAATTCAGTGATTTAGATTTCTCAATATATAACTTCATTATCAACAATGTGGACAAAGTATCGTATATGACGATCAGAGAGTTAGCTGAAGAAGCACACGTATCAACAGCATCAATCACAAGGTTTTGTCAAAAGGTAGATTGTGAAGGATTTTCAGAATTTAAGATTAAGTTTAAAATGCAACTGAGTAAAACGAAAAAAATGAATTTTTCAAATGATATAACAGGGATTGAGGTTTTCTTGAATAGAATGAGAGAATCTTTTTATCAAAGTGAAATTAAAGAAATGGCACGTGTACTCGAAGCAGCAAAAACACTGATATTTATCGGAATGGGTAATTCTGGAACGATGGCTGAATATGCATCACGATATTTCTCTTCAATTGGAAAATTTTCAATGAATGTTTCAAATCCAATGTTTCAAGTAGGAACAGATAATCCCCAAGAGACAGTATTTGTATTTTTATCTGTTGAAGGTGAACTTGAAAGTTCTATAGAAAACATATCAAGATTAAAAGCAGCAAAATCAACAGTAGTGTCAATTACAAATAGTAAAAAAAGTACACTGGCAAGGCTTTCCGACTATAACTTATCATGTTATGTCCAAAGAGAAGAAAATAAAAATACAAATTTTCAAGCTAAGATTGATGTAACAACTCAAGTTCCTGTGATGATACTTATTGAAACATTAGCAAAAGAAGTTCATGATATTAGAATCAAAAAGAAACACGACTTGTAACAAGGTGTTTCTTTTTTGTTCCAAGAAACAACAATGAATCTTATGTTACAGAAACACGATTTATCTGAATTCATAGTATATACTTAGTATAGAAAAGCGAGGTATATATTATGTCAAAACTTAAAATTGTTACAATTGGTGGCGGTAGTTCTTACACACCAGAACTGATTGAAGGTTTTATTAAAAGAAAAGATGCTTTACCGATTAAAGAAATCTGGCTTGTAGATATAGAAGCTGGAAAAGAAAAGTTAGAGATCGTTGGAGCAATGGCTCAAAGAATGGTTAAAGCAGCAGGATTAGATTGGGAAGTACACTTAACACTAGATCGTAAGAAAGCTTTAAAAGATGCAGACTTTGTATCTACACAATTTAGAGTTGGACTGCTAGATGCAAGAATTAAAGACGAACGTATTCCTTTATCACATGGTGCAATGGGACAAGAGACAAATGGTGCTGGAGGTATGTTTAAAGCATTCAGAACCATTCCCGTTATCTTAGATATCGTAGAAGATATGAAAGAATTATGCCCAAATGCTTGGCTTGTAAACTTTACCAATCCAGCTGGAATGGTAACAGAAGCTGTTATGAGATATGGTAATTGGGATAAAGTTGTCGGACTTTGTAATGTTCCAATCATATGTAGAAAAATTGCTGCAGGTGGACTTGATGTTGATGAATCAGAATTAACATTCAAATTTGCAGGTCTAAATCACTTTCACTGGCACAGAGTATGGGATAGACATGGTAAAGAACAAACACAACATATTTTAGATACAGTTTATGGAACTGATGAGGGTATGTCTAATGCAATGCATAATGTTATGAAAGGTGTTATGCAAACTATGGAAATTAAGAATGAAGCACTTGATGATTCAGGTGTAAAAAACATTCCTATGATTTCATTCCTAAGAGATCAGGTTACAGATCTTAATATCATTCCATGTATGTACCACAGATACTACTACCTAACAAGCGACATGTTAAAAGAAGAAACAGAACGCTATAATGAAGGAAAAACACGTGCAGAAGAAGTTAAACGTACTGAAGAGAGACTCTTTGAGTTATATAAAGACCCTAAATTAGACTATAAACCTGAAGAGTTAAGTCAAAGAGGTGGAACATATTATTCAGATGCAGCATGTGAATTAATCAGTGCAATTCATAATGACTCTAAAGTAGAGATGGTTGTATCAACTAGAAATAATGGTGCAGTTCCTGATCTACCAAATGATGTTGTTGTAGAAGTAAACGCAATTATCAGAAAAAGTGGTCCACAAGCAATCGCTTGGGGTTCATTTAATGAAAGTGCAAAAGGTCAACTTCAGTTAATGAAGGCAATGGAACTAACAACTATAGAAGCAGCTGTAACAGGCGATTATGGTAAAGCACTCCAAGCATTTACAATTAATCCTTTAGTACCAAGTGGATCAGTTGCTAAAGCAATTCTTGATGAAATGTTAGTAGCTCATAAAGAACACTTACCACAATTTAAAAACAAAATAGCTGAACTAGAAGGATAAGTTGAAGAATACCGTAGATATATAATATTTCGATTAAGTAATCGTATGTTTTTAATTTTTATGTTGTTAATTAGGTTGAAATGACAATTGAGTCACTTCAACCTTTTTTAAACTCTCAGAACATCAGACTTTAGTAATATAGGTATTTATTATTGTAAAAGTGCTTTATTCATCCGTATAACAATAAATCAATTGAAAGAGTTGTAATAAAAGGTTAAAATCTAATCAAAGAGTTAGGGAGGTATTTTATGATTAAATTTGGTACAGGTGGATGGCGCGCGATTATTGGTGATGAGTTTACAAAGAAGAATGTTCAGTTATTAGCGCAAGCTTTGGTTGATGAAACACAGATAGATAGAATCGTAATAGGATATGACAGACGATTTTTATCAGATGTTGCAGCAGGTTGGATGGCTGAGGTATTTCTAGCAAATGATGTATATGTATACTTCAGTAAAAAAGAAACGCCAACACCCATGACAATGTTTGCTGTTAAAGATTTAGATTTAGAATACGGTGTTGCAATCACAGCAAGTCATAATCCAGCACTATATAATGGTGTTAAGGTATTTACTAAAGGTGGACGTGATGCAACTGAAAGTACTACAGATGCACTTAAGAAAAGACTTGATAGTGGTGTTACAGTTAAGGCGTTAAAGTTTGAAGAAGAGAAAGATAATCCTAAATTAGAAATGTACTCTCCAACAAATAAATATATTGATGCAATCATGGAACATATCGATGAGAAGAAAGTAAGAGATGCTGAACTTAAGGTTGTTTTAGACCCTATGTATGGTGTATCAAAAACTTCCTTGTCAATGATCCTAAGTTCTTTAAGATGTGATGTAGACGTTATAAATGAAAGACATGACACATTATTTGGTGGAAAGCTTCCATCACCTGCATCCGCGAACCTTAAAAAACTAGAATCAATTGTACTAGAAGAAAATTATAATATGGGAATTGCAACAGATGGTGATGCGGATAGAATTGGTATCATTGATGAGCGTGGTAGATTTATACATCCTAACTTATTAATATCATTATTATACTATTACTTATTAAAATATAAAGGCCAAAAGGGTGCTGCTGTTAGAAACCTTTCTACAACACACTTATTGGATAGAATTGCTAAGGATTTCAATGAAGAAGTAATTGAAGTACCCGTTGGATTTAAACATATTTCAGAGAACATGGAAAAACATGATGCACTGATTGGTGGAGAATCCAGTGGTGGTCTAACAATTAGAGGGCACATCAGAGGTAAAGATGGTATCTTTGCAGCAACACTTCTTGTAGAAATGGTTGCTGTAACAAAAACACCAATAGGGGTTCTACTGGATGAACTTCATGAACAGTATGGAGAACTCTATAACTTAGAAAGAGACTATAGATTCACAGAAAGTCATAAATCAAATATTTATGATACATTATTTGTTAAAGAAGAAACGCCGACCTTCCACTTAGATGTAAAACGTATTTCATATATGGATGGATTAAAAGTTTACTTTACAGATGGTTCTTGGGTCTCAGCACGTTTCTCAGGTACGGAACCACTAATGAGAATATTTGCTGAAGCAAATACAGAAGAGGATGTAAAACAACTTGTGGAAAGATTTGAAACTTTCCTAAGTATTAGTCCTATGTAGTAATCTTGAAACCAAACTCAAAAGAGTTTGGTTTTTTTATATACATGAGATTACAAACATTAATAATTAGTGTATATTTATTCAAAGGGGTGATTTAGTGTATTTAGATGATAGAAGCGCACATATATTAGAAAGTTTATTAAAGTTTGAATTTCTAAGTGTTAATGAAATGTCTACAAGCTTGGGGATATCACGACGTACTGTATACTACAGTATTGAACTCATTAATGAATGGTTGGAAGATAATAAGATAAGTCCTTTAGTCAACCTTAGAGGCCGTGGATACTATATTGTGGATAAAGAAGCAGTACTTAAGGCACTGTCAAAAGCACATGTAGATCCATATCTTACCCAAGATCAAAGACACAGTCTGATTACCTGTGTCCTTTTGATGAGTAATCGTAAAGTTAGTGTTGAATCATTAGTGGATATCACTAATGTATCTCGTAATACAATATTCTCTGATTTAAAGATTATTAAAGAAGATTTCTTTCAATATGATTTGGTTCTAGATTATGACCAAAGTAAAGGATATCTTGTTGATGGAGAAGAGATAAAAAAACGATCACTTTACTTAAAACAATTCATACAGTTAAAAGACCCTATTTTTAGTGCAAAGATTCCCAACCGTCTTAAATATGATTTCTTAAATAGAACAAACATATTATATGTTCATGCAAAGCTGGCAAAGATTGAAGCAAAACTTGGACTTGAGTATGTGGAGAATACATTATTGAGTTTGGCTTCTTTAATTAGTGTTGTTTTATTTGGAAGAGATACAATTAAAGATGACTCTTTAAAAAATGAACGTTTAGAAACAGAAAAGGAATACATATACCTTAAAGAAGAGTTTCCATCAATGTCTCATAATGAACTTCAATACTTTGCAATTCATCTTATAAGTACACGAACGCAACTGGTAATGTCACGAAAGAAAAGCGCTGAGAACTATGACCTTGCACAACGTATGGTCAGTAGATTTGAAAAGTTAGGTGTGATTAAATTTAATAATAGATCTCTTTTAATAAAACAAATCTCAAGTCACTTATCTACTTCTTACTATCGATATAAATATGGGATTCATCATGGCAACCCATTATTAAACCAAATTAAAGAAAGCTACCATCACGAGTTTATTTTAACAGATAAGGTATGTGACCTTATTAGAGAGAAGTACAAGATGCATGTCAGTGAATCGGAGGTAGCATATATTACCTTATATTTTGCAAGCTTCTTAATACGTAAGGATTATTCTAGCAGTGATATTAATTTCCATATTGTATGTCCAAGTGGTGTATCCACATCCATGATGTTAAAGTCAGAACTTGAATATCTTCACTCTAAGATTAAAATTAAGAGTCTTATGAGTGTTGCAAACTTTAAAGAATCGGTGATCCCTGGAAATGAATTTATTATCTCAACTGTTAACTTAGATACTGATAAAGAATATATAAGGGTAAATCCAGTATTAACAAAAGATGACAAGAAACGAATACTTGATATGCTACCAACAGAAGAGTTGGATGCATTTCAACCAAGAATTCTTGATATTTTAAATATCGTTACACCCTATGTTGATGAAGATGCATTAAAAAAAATAACAGATAAACTTAACAGATACTTCGTATATGATTATGCACTCTCAAAAGAAAAAGATGTCAAAATTAAAGATGTACTTACAGAAGACAATGTTCAATTTATTGATTCTGTTAAGTCATGGGAAGCAGCAGTTCTTTTAGCAGCGCAACCCCTCATAGATAAACAGATTGTTGAGAAAAGATATGTAAATGCAATCTACGATGCTGTAGATACTTTTGGTGCCTATATGGTTATTGAAGGAGGATTTATGTTTGCACATGCATCCTTTGATGATGGTGTACATAAGTTAGGTTTATCTTTTCTAAAAATAGCAGAACCTATAAAAATTAAAAACGAATATATTGATAAGGTGTTTGTATTAGCACCAATTGATCAAAAGAAACACCTGGGGATTGTTGAAGAGATGTATGGCATCTTTACAAGTCCAGAACTATTAGAAGATCTAAGCAATACACAAGATAAAGAAACAGTATTTAATCTACTTTGTGCATTTTTAAGTAGAGAGTAACATTCTTGCACACTTGCGTGTGTAAATCTTGCACTTCCTATCATTTCCTAAAGGCTATATTATGTAAGCATAAGGAGCGTGATTATAAATGAAAGATATTATACAAGAGAAAAACATTGTACTCTTAGATTCAGTCCCATCATGGGAAGAGGCTTTAATACAATCAAGTAAGCCCCTAATAGACAATGGATATATCGAACTATCATATCTAGAAGCCATTTTCAAAAGTACAGAAGAAAATGGTCCATATTATGTGTTAGCACCCGAGATAGCAATGCCTCATGCAAGTCCACAAGCAGGAGTCAATGCACAACAAATATCTCTACTGGTACTCAAAGAACCGATTAAGTTTTCGGAAACAGGATTTGATGTACGGTTGGTATTTACTTTGGCAGCAACAGATAATAAATCACATTTAGAATCACTCACTCGGTTGGCAGAGGTCTTTGCAGATGATGCACTTATACAAGATCTTATTAAACAGACATCTGCAAAAGATGTATACGAGTTAATCCATATAAAAGGAGGAAGTTTAAATGAATAGTTTTTTAGATGTACTACAGGAAATTCTTTCCACACCAGCAATCCTTGTTGGTATGATTGCACTAATTGGTTTACTTATTCAAAGAAAACCAGTTGAGGATGTTATTAAAGGAACCATTAAAACAATTTTAGGTTTCATAATACTAGGAGCAGGAGCAGATGTTATTGTTGGTTCATTAGAACACTTTGGAACAATCTTTAACTTTGCATTTAATGTAAATGGTGTTGTACCAAATAATGAAGCAATCGTTTCATTAGCATTAAATGAATTTGCACGAGATACAGCACTTATTATGGCATTTGGTATGTTAATGAATATTGTGCTTGCACGCTTCTCACGTTGGAAATATATATTCCTAACAGGACACCATACACTATATATGGCGGCATTAATTGCTGTAGTATTATCAGTTGGTGGACTAGAGGGTGTTCAGTTAATTATTGCAGGTTCAGCACTACTAGGATTTACAATGGTAACCTTCCCAGCAATGCTTCAAAAACCAATGCAAGAAATTACAGGTTCAGATGATATCGCATTTGCACACTTTGGTACAATTGGATATTGGTTTGCATCTAAAGTAGGAAAACTAGTAGGTGATAAAGAAAACTCAACTGAAGATATTCCTTTCCCTAAACGCTTATCATTCTTAAGAGATACATCTGTTGCTATTGGTTTAACAATGTTCTCATTCTTCTTAATAATTTCATTCTTAGCAACAACAAAAACAGGATTTGATCCTGCAATGCTGCAAGATCAAAACTGGTTCTTATTCTCACTAATGCAAGGATTAACCTTTGCAGCAGGTGTTAATATTGTTCTATCTGGTGTTCGTATGGTTATTTCTGAAATCGTTCCAGCATTCAAAGGAATCTCAGAAAAACTTGTACCGAATTCAAAACCAGCACTAGACTGTCCGGTTGTATTCCCTTATGCACCTAATGCAGTATTAATTGGATTCTTAAGTTCATTTGCAGGTGGTGTACTTGGATTATTTATGTTGATTCTATTGAATAGAACAGGCTTAACATTGGCACTTATCTTGCCAGGGGTTATTCCTCACTTCTTCTGTGGAGCAACAGCTGGAGTATTCGCAAATGCTACAGGTGGACGTCGTGGAGCGATCATTGGTTCATTTGCACATGGTATCTTAATTACATTCTTACCAGCATTATTAATGCCAGTATTGGGTGGATTAGGATTTGCAAGTACAACATTCTCAGATACAGACTTTACTGTTATAGGAATTGCACTTGGAAATATTGCTAGATTTATTCAAGGTGGTGGATTATTTATAATCGTACTTGCTATATCAGCATCACCATTACTAACTAACTTATTACCAAAATCAAAAGAAGCTTAATTGCTAGATAGGAGATTATATGCCAGTAAAAAAAATAACATGTACGTGTGGACAAGGGTTGGGTTCATCATTCCTGGTTGAAATGAACGTTAAGAAAGTATTGAAAAAGTTGGGTCTAGATAATATAGAAGTAGATCACCAACCAACATCAGATATATCAAAAGGATCAGCGGATTTATATGTAATTGCAGCTGACCTATATGACTCAGTTAACCAATTAGGTGATACTGTAGTACTTACAAATATTGTTTCCCTTCCAGAACTTGAAGAAAAGCTAACAGCTTATCTTAATGAAAAAGGGATGCTATAGTGACTAAAATTACAAATGAACTTTTTGCAAAAAAAGTACGCTACTATACGACAAAAACATTTAGAAACATGGGATTTGGTCACTTAGGACCATCCCTGTCGATAGTAGAAGCTTTAACAGTACTATTTAATGATGTGATGGACTTTGGTCTTGATAACTACAAACAAGTTGATAGAGACTGGTTTGTACTATCTAAAGGACATGGTGGTCCATCATACTATTCAACATTAATGTTAAAAGGATTTCTGGAAGAGGAAACATTATATACGTTGAATGACAATGGTACAACATTACCTTCACACCCAGATAGAAACCTAGTTCATGGAGTAGATGCTACAACAGGATCACTTGGACAAGGACTATCACAAGCAGTTGGTATTGCTAAAGGTTTAAAAATACAAGGTATAGATAGAACTGTTTATTGTATTATTGGAGATGGTGAATTTAATGAAGGACAAATATTTGAATCCTTAACATTTGCTGCATCTCAAAAATTAGATAACCTTGTAGTTATTATTGATGATAATAAAAAACAGTTGGATGGATATACAAAAGATATTAGTGTTCCTTATAAGTACGATATGATTCTTGGTGGATTAGGATATCATTTTGATACAGTAAATGGACATAATTTAGATGATATTAAGACTTCATTAAACCATTTTAAAACACTTAAAGATGCACCTAAATGTTTAGTGCTTGATTCAATCAAAGCAGCAGGTATTCCTTACTTTGAGGAAATGATGGATAATCATCACTTAAGATTTAATGATGAGGATCTAAAACAATTGGATGCTTATCTTGTTAAAACTGAAAAAGAATTGGAAGTGGTATAAATGGAATTAAGACAAGTCTATCAAAATACATTAAAAGAATTAATGGATAAGAATAAAAATGTTGTCATGCTTGATGCAGACTTAGCTTCTGCATCGGGCTCAACATCAACATTTAAAGCGTATCCAAATCAAACAGTAAACTGTGGTATCAGTGAGGCTAATATGATCTCATCTGCTGCTGGTATGAGTTTGACAGGCATTAGACCCTTTGTTCATACATTTGCACCTTTTGCGACAAGACGTGTTGCGGACCAAATTTTTATGTCATGTGCATATAGTAAAAATCCAATACATATTTACGGTTCAGACCCTGGATTTTGGGCTCAACATAATGGTGGAACTCATACATCGTATGAAGATATGGCAGTGATTTCTTCTTTCCCTGAAGTTGTCGTATCTGCGCCATCAGATGCTGCACAATTTGCATGGGTTCTCAATGAGTTCATGGAGCATAATAGAGTATTCTATACACGTGCACCTCGTAAAGAAGTACCTAACATTTATCCAGAGAATGAAAAGTTTGAACTGGGTAAATCAAGAACACTTCATAAAGGTAGCGATATCGCAATTATTGCAATAGGAGATATGACACATCAAGCGTTGAAAGCTTATGAGTCTTTAAAAGATAAAGGTATTAATGTTACAGTTGTAGATACAATTTTCCTTAAACCATTTGATGAAGGTATGATTAAAGAAATCATTAAAGATCATAATTTTGTCATAACAATTGAAAACCATACAAAGATTGGTGGTTTAGGAAGTACTGTTGCAACACATCTTTCACTTAATGGATATCAAGGTAAATTTGATATGGTTGCTGTAAATGATGAGTTTGGTGAAGTTGGTGAAGCAAGTTACTTACAAGCAAAACATAAATTAAATGCCGAAAATTTAATAGATAAGATAAATAACTATCTATCTGAAAAATAAGATTAAACAGCTGATTTCTCTAAAGTCAGCTGTTTTTCCATGAAAATCGCCAAAAAAGTAAGCGAATACATTTCTTTCACTAAAAGAGATAATATGGCGTTACAAGACAGATGAAATGTTGTATATTATATATAGCAACTTACTGATCAGTAGGTGGTACCGATTATTGATAGGTTTGTTAGTTGTTGAGCTTATGGCCTTGCAATATACAGCTTTAATGCATAATCAGTAGGTTTTTTTTCCCCTACCTGATGTCCGGGTGATTCCGGATTCATTAAACTCCTTTCGATGTTTACTAATTACATATTGCCCTCAATGACAGAAACACCCCGACTTAATCAATCGGGGTGTTTTTGTGTTTGAGATATTAAGAGTCGATTGAATCTTCGATTCTTTCAACATTAGATATATCTTTGAATTTATTTGTAATCTTTTCAGTTGTGATATGTATGTCTTTAGCATCAGCACCGATACGATCAATACTTCTGTTTAACTTGTCCCAACGCTCACTATATCGTGAAAACTCTTTTTCAAGTTTCCTAAGTTCTAGTTGGATAACATGGGTGTATTCATCACGCTTCATATTAATTAGAATGGTTTGGATCATGGTAAGTGTACTCATAAGTGTTGTGGGGGATGCAAGCCATACTCTTTTAGATTGAGCATATGTGATAACATCTTGATGATAGGCATTGATATATGCAAAGATTGCTTCTGCAGGTACAAAGAGTAATGCTTGATTAGAAGTTTCACCTTCAATGATATAGCGTGAACTGATATCATCAATATGCTTTTTAATATCTTTACTAAAACTTTGTTTAAGGGGTGTATATTCAGGTGCATTGAATCCGATTTCTATAAGTTTACGATAGTTTTCTAAAGGGAATTTGGAATCAATTGCAACAGTTCCTAAAGGAGCAGGTGCGAAAAGAACGGCATCCGCTCTTCTACCATTTGAAAAGGTATGTTGTGTTCTATAAAGAGCATCATTTTTATCACCAAAGATTGAAGATAAGATTTGGTTTAATTGAATTTCACCAAATGCACCCCGTGCTGATTTATCTGTTAATACATCCTGTAGTGACACAATATCTGAAGATAAACTTTCAATTTTCTTTTGTGCCTCATCAATTTTACTTAAACGAGATACAATATCTGTAAAGGTAGATTGAGTCTTTTTAAAGCCCTCATTAAGACTTTCATTAACATTGGCATCTATCTTATCAAGACGTGTTTCCATGGTTGTATGTTGCTTAATGAAGGCTTCATTTAGATTAAATAGTATTTCTTTATTAAGTAGATTTAAATTAGAAGAAATATCATTCTCAAACTTACGGTTTCTATCTAAGATGTCATTTATCTTAATATCAATACGATCAATAAGATTGTTGTTTTGAAGGTTTGAATAATCTTTAATTTCATCTGCATTTTTCTTTAAGGTATCTTCTACCTGTTTCTTTTGATTAAATTGTAATATTAAGAGTATTAATTGAACTGCAAGTATGAGTACAAATAGTAGTAGTAATATCTTTTCCATCCTAATCTCCTTTTTTATTAGTATATCATACCTAAGTTATGAAAATATTGTATAATAGTGGAAGAGGTGATGATTATGGAATTAGGTGTAGCACTATCAGGAGGGGGTATTAAGTCTTTTGGACAAATACCCATCCTTAATGCAATATACCAAGAAGGTCATACAATAGATAATATATCTGGAACATCAATGGGTGCTGTTATTGCAGCTCTTGTTGCAAGTGGTTTATTATTTGATGAAATCTCAGAAATAGCATTATCAGTTGAGGAAGAATTGATTAAAACAAAGTTGTTTATGAAACCCAGTGCAAAAGTCCTACCTTTTTCTAAAGAGAAGATTTCGGGTGGTTATGTTGATGGTCAGGTATTGGAAGATATTTTAGCAAAGATATTAGCAGATCATGGTATTGAACATATATCTGATGTTAAGATACCACTTGCTATTCCTGCAGTAGATTTACTAACAGGTAAAGTAGTAGTCTTTGTATCTCATCCACACTTGTTTAAAGCAGAAGATAACTGGGATGTTATCAGTGATATATCCATTGCAAAGGCAGTAAGAGCTTCGTGTTCGTTCCCATTTTTATTGTCTATGTGTATTCATGATGACTATAAATTGATTGATGGTGGGGTTAAAATGAACCTTCCATCATTACTTAATAAAGCATATAGATCAAAGAAAATCATTGCTGTTACGATGACAAATTCACGTGACTATAAAGATGCAGATTCTATGATGTCACAAGCAAATAGAATTTATGATCTAATGATTGAAAGTTTCAATGAAGCGATGATGAATCATATTGATTTAATGATTAACATTCCAGTAGGTGATGTATG
>JAAYGI010000077.1 GCA_012727815.1 Erysipelothrix sp. | reverse complement strand
GCTGTTGCGATCGCAAAAGTAATTGCTGCAGACAAGTGTGAAATATATTCAGATGTAGATGGTATCTATACATCAGATCCAAGACTTGTAAAAACTGCCAAACGACTTAAAGAAATAGATTATGATTCCATGTTAGAACTATCTTCATTGGGTGCTAAGGTACTGCACAATCGTGCTGTTGAGATGGCAAAAAAATATGATGTAGTATTAAGTATAAAATCTAGTTTTATAGAAGGAGAGGGAACACTTGTGCATAAAAATCCAATAGAAAAAACATTAATTAGTGGTGTTGTTGTCGATGATAATATTGCAACAATTTCAATGATAGGCTTAAAAGATACACCAGGGGTTGCTTATAAGATATTCTCTAAACTAGCAAATGAGAATATATCTGTTGATATTGTCTTACAATCAGTTGGTAGAGATAATACCAAAGATATTGTATTTACAGTTGATATTGAAAATGCAAACCATTCAGAAAGACTCTTACATGCAGTCAGTCAAGAATTGGGTGCAAAAGATACAGTTGTAAATAAAGAAGTAGCAAAACTATCTGTTGTAGGAGCAGGACTTGAATCAAACCCTTTAATTGGTGCAATGATATTCAAGACACTATATGAAGCGGATATTAACGTTGATATGATTGCAACATCGGAAATAAAAATGTCACTAATCGTAGATAAGAAAGATGCTGAAAAAGGCGCTATCTTATTACATGACAGACTCATAGACCATCTTTAAACAGATGGTTTTTATATGTACTTGGTCATGAATCGTGCTATAATAATGTATGAAATGAGGCATTATGAAAAAACTTATTATAGGAGTGCTATCAGCAATCCTTCTATACCTAGATTTATATACAAAAACATTAACTGAAACTTATTTAAAACTTGGCGAAAGTTTTACTGTAATCCCAGGTTTTTTTGATTTTACATATCTTAGAAATACTGGAGGAGCATGGAGTATGTTTGATGGTGGATTAATGCTACCAATATTCCTAGCAATTAGCCTTGGTGTAAGTGCTTATGCACTGTATATGTTTATTAAAGAAGATAATTACCTACTACTTGCAAGTATTGCATTAATACTTCCTGGAAATTTAGGTAACTTTTATGACAGAATTAAATTTTCATATGTAAGAGACATGTTAGCTTTTAATATCTTTGGATACAATTTCCCTGTTTTTAATTTAGCGGATGTGTTCTTAGTATTAGGATTTGGCCTCTTGTTTATTTACATAATATTAGAAGAACGAAAGGATGCAAAGAATGAAGAAAATAATAATTGATATCGAGGATGAAAATAAAAGAATAGATCAGTACATGACGACACTTTTAAAAGAATATTCAAGAAATTTGGTACAAACATGGATTACTGATGGAAAAATCAAAGTCAATGATTCAAATGTTAAGAGTAATTATAGATTAAAAGAAGATGATGAAGTTTCTTATATTATTGTTGAAGAAGATTTAACAGTTCAACCTATCGAAATGAATTTAGATGTTGTCTATGAAGATGACGATATTATGGTTGTTAATAAACCAAAAGCTTTAATTGTGCATCCATCAGCAACTACAATCAATCAACCAACACTTGTGCATGGTTTATTGGCACATACTGATAAGTTAAGTGATTTAAATGGTGAACTCAGACCTGGTATTGTACACAGACTTGATAAGGATACATCCGGACTTCTTATTGTTGCAAAAACAAATGCAGCACATGAAGTATTGGTAGATGCACTCAAGGCACGTGAAATAACACGTGAATATATGGCGCTTGCTCACCATCCTTTCAACCATAAGGATGCAATCATTGATGCACCTATTGGAAGAGATGTGAATAACAGACAAAGAATGTCTGTAACACATGTCAACAGTAAAGAAGCAAAAACTAAAGTAACCCTTGTTGAAAACATTGGTGATTATAGTTTATTAAAATGTCAATTAGAGTCAGGTAGAACTCACCAAATACGTGTGCACCTATCCTATATTAAACATCCAATTGTTGGAGATAATACATACAGTTACAAAAATACATTAGACACAGATGGACAAATGTTACACGCATACCATCTAGAGTTTAAACACCCAATAACAAAGGAGTTAATGTCATTTACTCAAGATGTACCTGAAGTATTTAATGATACAGTGGAGACCATAAGGAGAGAAGCATGAGTGATATAAAACAAGTTGATATTTGGTCATTGGAGCTTTCCAATTATTTCATTAAGACACATAAATATCAGTTAATGACACTGAATAAGGTGACACATGAAATGTGGCTAATCAATCCAACTCATGAGACATATCCTATTTTAATGATATCAACTCAAAAAACTGATGACTTCCATATAGAAGAGATTCATGCACACAGAAATGCATTGAGTACACTTTTATCTTGTAAACCAGATGGTTTAAACCTATCAGTTAATAAGGAATCTACCATATATAATGATCATACTTTAATAGTAGGACCACAATATATCTCAAGTCCTTCAGTCCTGAATGTGTTTCCAGGATTAGATACGGTACTTAAAGTATCCGGAAATCTAACTGTTGCAATGCGTAATGTGAATACAAAGATTCGTAAGAATATTACAAAACTTCAAAGAGCCAATATAATAAGATCAACTATGGCTACAAGTATTCTATCAATTGTACTCGTTGTTACATTTTTGATTACATTATTTATTAGTTATCAATATGAAATAAGTTTTCTAGAAACACTACTTAGAACAGGTGCTTACTATAAACCATTAATCTTAGTGGCGAATCAGTGGTGGCGTTTGATAACACCGATGTTTCTACATGGTAGCTTCATTCATTTATTTATGAATGTTGTCTCAATGAGAAGTCTTGCTGTATTACTTGAAAAAGAATTGGGATCACTTCGATATCTTGTAACACTTGTTATGGGAGTTCTATTTGGAAGTATGTTTCTATTTATTAGAAATGACCCTTCAATTGCAGTTGGTATCAGTGCAGGTATCTATGCCTTACTAGGATTACTAATTGTATTTCTATATGAAAAAGATTTACTTAAAAACAAAGTTGTATTAAGAAATGTTACAACAACAATATTAATTAATATTATTATCAGTACATTACCGAATGTGAGTATGACAGCACACTTAGGTGGGTTTTATGCGGGTGTGTTTCTAGGATTTATCTTCTCAAAAAGAAAAGACTGGAAAGAACTACGTATCGCAAGTAGTGTTCTATTTGTAGTATCATTCATAGCATTAATTGTATTAATGGTACTGAATGTTCAATCATTAATTGTCTAGGAGAAGAAAGCATGAAAAGAAAAGAAGATGTAATTACATGGGATGAATATTTTATGGGTGTAGCACATTTATCAGCCCTGCGTTCAAAAGATCCATCAACACGCGTTGGTGCTGTTATTGTGGATCCAAATAAAAAGATTATTGGAATTGGCTATAATGGATTTCCAATTGGTGTATCAGATGATGTTAATCCATGGGAGCGCGAAGGTGATTTTGTTAACAGTAAATATGCATATGTTGTGCATGCTGAACTTAATGCAATCTTAAATGCTCCAACACAAGTACGTGGTTGTTCATTATATGTATCTTTATTTCCATGTAATGAATGTGCGAAAGCAATCATTCAATCAGGAATTAAAGAAATTGTTTATGAAGATGACAAATATGCTGACACAGATGCAGTCATTGTATCTAAAAAAATGCTTGAAGAAGCAGGTGTTAAGATAAGAAAAACACAACATAAAGTTGTGTTAAGTCTTAGTCATGCATAAGTATTTTCTCAGTATTTTTAAAGTGAACTTTGGCAACGTTGATTAATTCATCTTTACCATAACGTTCAACAAATTCTTTACCTTTAATATCAACAAGTGAACCGGAACCTTTTGGAAATTCAAAATCGTACTTCTGGTTCATTTTTTCATATGTTTGTAAGAAGGCATAGCGTGCAATGATTGCACCACATGCAACAGCAACAAATTTATTCTCAGCCTTAGTTTCAAAGACTAGGTTATCAACGATATCTTTCTCGCCCTTTAGATATCTATAATATAAATCTTTGGGAGCGAATTGATCGATGATGTTAATCTTAGGCAATCCATACTTATTTCTTAAGTGGACAAATGCCTGGTTATGAAGTTTGGCTTTAATAGCGTTGAGGTTGTTTGTTTTTTGAACCTCATTGTACTTTCTATTATTTAAGATAAGTAAACTGTGTTTAACTTGTTTAATTAATATGGGTGCAACTTCCATAACAAGATCATCGTTCATTTGCTTTGTATCTTGTATTTTATCAAGTGGTATTTTATCGTAGTCATCTTCAGTTAAATAAACAGCACAAACCGTAACAGGACCAAAGTAATCTCCGGTACCAACCTCATCACTGCCGCTCATTTCCCTTATGTCTGAAGGGATATCAATTTTTTCTGGGGTATCATGCTTAATATGCATGGAAAGGTCCTCAGCTTGAAAAACAACTTTTCCAGAGTTATATACCGTGATTGTGAAATCAGATCCTTTGATTTGAAATTGTGTGTGTTGGATATGTGTATTTATTTCACAGTACTGATATTTTTTTCTTAAGTTGTTTATTTCGTTTTGATTCATTTTTATTACTTTTGTTTCCATACCTATAGGGTATTATTTCCTTTTGAAATTGTCAATAGTTGTGTATAATGTATAAGATGAACAGGAGTGGTTAAATGTTTACATTTCCAATGGATTACATAATGATTATTAATGCAGTTTTAATACTATTTTTTATCATGGTTTTATATAAGGGTTATAAAGAGGGGATGCTATTACAACTTGTTAATTTAATCAGTACATTTGTCGCTGTTATCATTGCATGGTTGTTCTCAGATGTATTTGCTAGTATTTGGCAATTTGTATCTTACAGTAAATCAGGAATGGTAAGTATTGATAAATACATATCAATGCATATCAACCAATTAATTTGGTTTTTTATATTATTTGTTGTTATTAGGATTTTCTTAATTATTTTAAAACCAATAGCTTCAATGATATCTAAGATGCCACTGATTAAACAAGTTAACTCAGTACTGGGTGGGTTGTTCAGTGTTGTAGCATATATTGTATATTTGTTACTAATTACATATTTCCTATCACTTCCTGTATTAACAAATGGTAAAGAAGTTATTGATGCTTCATTTCTAAAAACAGTCAATCAAGTAAGTGCACCAGTATTAAAGATACTGGATACAACAATTCAAGAAAATGAATCGATTCAATTTCTATTAACAGAAAAGAAATTGTCGGTTACACAAAAGCAATCATTGGTAAATCTTCTAGCAAAGAATGGTTTTACCAACGATGAAATTAGGGAGTTTTTAACAAAGTATGAGTGATTTAAAGACACGTTTAGAATTAGATAAAATATTAGAGCGCATTGCACTCAAAGCAGCGTTTTCACTAGGGAAGGAAAGGGTTCTTAATACTGAGCCCTCTTTTTCTACTTTAATAGTAAACAGAGATTTAAAGCGTCTTAAAGATGCGATGGATCTTGTATCAGAACATGGGGTTGTATCTTTTGGAGGGATCAGTGATGTATCAGCATCATTAAGTCTAGCATCAAAAGGTGCAGTTTTAAGTATTGAACAACTTGTTAGGATTGGACATTTTCTACAAGGGTCACACAGACTCTATAAATCATATCTAGGTCTTGATGAGAAGTATGAAGCACTGGATGATTTATTTGAAAGTATTGTAGATGTACCACAGTTAATGAGTCTTATTGAGAAGTCATTAAGTGATTCATTTGAAGTACTGGACAGTGCAAGTAGTGAATTAAGAGAAATTAGAAGTAATATTAGAAGAATGAAAAGTAGAATTGATTCAGAGACTGCAAGTTTTTTATCAAAGCATAAAGACATGCTCTCAGAAAGTGTTGTAACACTACATCATGGACGCCAATCATTCTTGATCAAACCAGGAGATAAAAATAAACTTGAAGGTAGTATTCTAGGAACATCTTCCAGTGGACAATCAGTTTACTTTGAACCTGCATTTTTAGATAAATTACAAAGAGAGTATCAAGGATACTTACATCAAGAATCAGAAGAAATAGAGAAAATATGTCGTGCTATATCAGCAGATGTATCACAGGTTTCAGAGCAGCTAAACGCTAACCTAGAGACATGTGCCCTCTTAGATGAAATCTTTGCTAAAGCACAGTGGGGCGTCTCAAATGAAGGGGTAGTTGCTAAAGTAACAGAAGACTCATTATCATTTGTAAATGCACGCCACCCATTGATTGACAGTAAAGAAGTTGTAGCAAATACATATACATTGAGCCCACCACATAGGATGATTCTAATTAGTGGACCCAATACAGGGGGTAAAAGTGTTACCCTTAAAACTATTGGACTCTTTGTAAGTCTTACGCTTTGTGGATGTCCTGTACTTGCAGATGAAGCAAGTGTCATGATGGTGGATAATATATTTGTTGATATAGGTGACCAACAGTCGATTGAGAAATCTCTATCTTCTTTTTCAGCACACTTAGAAACAATTTCACATGTTACTGCAAAAGCAACATCTAAATCATTGATACTACTGGATGAGCTTGGTTCTCAAACAGACCCATTAGAGGGAGAATCATTGTCTATGGCAATATTAGATTTCTTTAGAGAAACTAAATCATGGGTAGTTGCAACAACACACTTCTCAAGACTTAAGAAATATGGAACACAATATCCAGATATTTTAAATGCATCTGTAGAGTTTAATATGGATACATTAAAACCAACATACATCTATAAAGAGAATGTATTGGGTGAATCCAATGCTTTATATATTGCATCACAACTTGGTATCAAGCAAAGTATTATTGAAAAAGCAGAAGCTTATAAAAAGGAAAGTACCTTTGAAGAGGACCACTTACTAGAAATATTAAATAAGAAAATTAAAGATACCGAAGATTTACAAGAAAAACTCTTATTAGAGAAAAAACAATTAGAGGAAGAAATAGCAGCAGAAAAGATTGCTCAAAATGAATTAGTCGCATCAATTAAAAAAGAAAAGATGGATTGGTTAGAAGCAAAAGAAGCTGAATTTACAAGTAAACTCGATAGTTTAGAATTAAAATTAAAAGAATTGAATAAAATCTCAACACCTACCCAAAGACATCAACTTAAAAAAGAAGTTGAAAGTCTAAAACCTACAGCAATTGTTGAAGAAATTCATGTAGGGGATCAAGTACGTTTAAAACAATCCTCACAAGTAGGAATTGTTGAAAAGATTGAAAGAAACAATGTATTTGTATCAGTTGGTACATTATCAATGCAAGTTAAATTAAAAGATTTAATTAGATTGGGCAAAAAACCAGTCAAAAAGAAAACGATTAAAACACATCGTATCGATCGTTCACAAACAATATCAATGGAATGTAATGTAATTGGAATGCGCGTAGCTGAAGCTTTACCTATTGTGGATAAATACTTGGATGAATGTATCTTAAGAAACTTACCGTCATGTAGAATTGTACATGGTGTTGGTACTGGTCAAATGCGTACAGCAATTCATGAGCTCTTAAGAAAGAACAAATCAGTAGCATCTTTTGCACTTGCATCAATCAGTGAAGGAGGAGCCGGAGCCACACGTGTGGTTTTTAAATCATGAAGTTAACCCTAAAAGAAAAAATTCAACAACTCCCAACAGATCCTGGTTGTTACTTAATGAAGAACAGTCAAAAGGAAATTATCTATGTAGGGAAAGCAAAGAACTTAAAGAATCGTGTAAGTTCTTACTTTAGTGGTGCACATGATCATAAAACAACACAAATGGTTTCTTTTGTTGATGATTTTGATATTATCTTAACATCCACAGAAAAAGAATCTTTAATTTTAGAAATTAACTTAATCAAAGAACACAGACCTCGCTTTAATATTTTATTTATGGATGATAAAAGTTATCCTTATTTAAAACTAAACAAAGAAGGTATTCCTAATGTTGTTGTTTCAAGAGATAGAAAACACAATCCCAAGTTTCATTATTTTGGACCTTATCCCAATGCAACAGCAGCCAGAAATATGGCAACACTTTTAAATGAGACCTTGCCATCTGAAGAAGGATTCTTACCTAATAAACAGAAAATATACGCAAAGTTTAATCGTACTGAATTGAATTTAAGCGATGAAGAGATAGATACTTGGCGTCAAAACCTTATTAAAGTATTGAAGGGACATGACAAAGAATTTAGAGATGCACTTGTTAATAAAATGCAAACCTATGCTGAGAGTATGAACTATGAGTTAGCCCAATCTTATAAAGATAGATTAGAAGCTCTAGATTATATATCTGATAAACAACAAGTTCAATTTGAAGCCAATGATAATTTCGATATGTTTACATATGCTGTATATCAAGGATATATGGCTATAGTCGGACTATTTGTAAGGTCAGGTAGACTTTTAGAAAAGACAATGGCACTGGAATCTACACTTGAAGATCCTGATGATGCTTTAGCATCATTCATCGCTCAGTTCTATGAGAATCAACCCATTCCTAAGGAACTTTATGTTCCCTTGGAACTTGATATTCAAACACTTGGAAAGATCTTGAATACCAATGTATTTCATACACACCGTGGTAAAAAGAAAAACCTTATGGATATTGGAAAGTTGAATGCAACTAACCAATTAGAAAATCAATTTGAAGTATTATGGAATAGAGAGAAGCAAACACAACTTGCACTTGATCAACTGAGAGAAAAAATACACTTAGATAAAAAAATATATAGAATCGAAATATTTGATAACTCTCATATATCTGGAAGCTTTGCCGTAAGTGCATGTGTTGTGTTTGATGATGGTATCCCTAATAAAGATTTATACAGAAGATATAAATTAAGCACAGGAGCAGATGATGTCGCTTCAATGAAAGAAGTGCTTTATCGAAGATATTTAAGAATCTTGAAAGAAGATGGTATCTTTCCTGATTTAATTATTATAGATGGTGGTATCACCCAGCTCAACGCAGCCCTTAGTGTTTTGGATGATTTAGATCTAACAATCCCAATCATTTCCTTAATCAAGGATGATCGTCACCGTACAAGATCTATTCTTTTACCAAGTAAGGAAGAGGTTGATATTAAAATTAACAGTGCTATGTATCCATTACTTGTAAATATGCAAGATGAGGTCCATAGATTTGTAATTACATATCACAGACACCTTAGAAAAAAATCCATGACCCGTTCAATTTTAGAAGAAGTTGAAGGTTTAGGACCAATTGGTCGTAAAAAGTTGTATAATAAATTCAAGTCTTTAAGAAACATTAAAGCTGCAACATTAGAAGAATTAGAAACTGTAATCCCACATAAAGTAGCAGTCTCACTTAAAGAACTGTTAGCAATAGATTGGAATGAGAAGAAATGAAAAAGATAAGTAAACTCGGAATATTTGATTCTGGCTTGGGTGGATACACTGTCTACCAAGATTTAAAAGAACACTTTCCTAAATTGTCAACAACCCTTTATGCTGATCAAAAACATGCTCCTTATGGTAATTATGACAATGAGACAATCACTGCTTTAGCAATTAATGCAATGAAATGGTTTGAAGATAACGATATAAAGGATGTTTTATTAGCGTGTAATACCGTAACATCTGTCGCTTTAGACATCTTAAAGGAAAGATATCCTAATATGCGTATTTGGGGAATCATTGATTTAACAATCTCTCAATTGCCAAAAGATACAAAAACAGTGGGCGTTGTAGCAACAAGTGCTACCATTAATGCCCATGCATATCAAAAGGCTCTTGAATCTAGTTTTGAGGGCATTAATGTTATAGAACTCCCACTTAAAAATCTTGCTAATGCAATTGAGTCATTGGCAAAGGATGAAGATGTGGATAGAATGATAGAGAAACCTTTAGAAGATATGAGTGATGCAGAATATATAATCTTAGGATGTACACATTATCCTTTAGTGAAAAATAGATTTGAACACTATTCAAAGTCAAAGTTTATTGATTCAATATTACCTATTAGAGAATTTATTGGTCATAACTATTTAGAAACAGATATTGAAAGTCATATTGTGACAACAAAAGATGCAGAAGAATTTAAAAATCAAATCAGAACATTATATCGTGTAGAAGAAAAGGTGGAGAAAGTATGATTGAATTAATAGTATGTAGTGATAACCATATGAAAATACCACCTCTTGAAAACTTATTAAAGAAATATCCTAATATTAAAACTTTTATTCACTGTGGTGATGTTGAGTTACCTGCGGAATATGTGGAAAGATTTGATGTTGTTAGAGGAAATAATGATCCTTATAATTCTTTTCCCAATGAGTTGATTGTCGATCTAGGGGAATTTAAGGCTTATGTAACTCATGGTCATACATTCTATGGCAATAGAATAGAAGAACTTACTACAAAAGCACTTAACAACCATTGTGCACTGGCTTGTTTTGGTCATACACACACTTTTGAGGCTGTTCAGAACAAGGGAGTCCTTTGTTTAAACCCAGGTTCACTTCGATACAACAGAGACGGTACAGAGCCTTCTTATGCGCATGTAGTATATGATGAAGGAAAGTTTACAGTTACAAAACATAATGTATCTGATTTATGATTTGACTAATCTAAACTGTTAGTGTACACTAATTTAGTTAACCATTAACACAGCTAACTAAAATCAAACAAGATCAAATTCATTAATTTGAATTACTTTAAATAAATGAATTTACATCTTGTACTTTGTCTATTGTTTTGGTACAATATTCAAGGACCTTGTCTACGTAGCTCAGGGGATAGAGCACGCGCCTTCTAAGCGTGTGGTCGGGAGTTCGAATCTCTCCGTGGACGCCAATATTCAATCAAACCCTCTTATTAGAGGGTTTTTTCATGTTTAAATATAATAGATTAAATATAACCATAAAAATTAAATCTTTATACTATAAATAGTGATGCGTAAATGTGGATAAAGTAAATAGATAGCAAAGATTCAAATCTATTTGTTATAATAAACAAGAGGTATACATATGATAAAAACATTTATTAAATTGGGAGTAAGCGCATTTGGTGGACCAGCTGCCCATATTGCAATGCTTGAAGAAGAAGCAGTTGAAAAGCACAAGTGGTTGAGTCAAAAAGAATTCTTAGAACTTAACAGTCTTACCAATATAATTCCCGGTCCAAACTCATCAGAGATGGTACTAGGAGTTGGTTATTATGTAAATGGAATTAAAGGACTTTTAAGTGCAGGTATTGCATTTATGACACCATCGATTCTAATTGTAATGATTGTAAGTATGTTTTTTAAAAACCTAATTCATGAACCAATAATACAAGTAGCACTGGATGGAATGAGACCAGTATTAATTCTCATGATATTCCAAGTATTCATAAAGTTTTTTAAAACAGCCATTGATAATATTTCTAAATTTATATTATTTATTGTGTTAGGAATTTTGATGGTATTGGGAATATCCGAAATAGGGATAATACTTCTAGTTGGAATCATGTTCGCATTTCATTTCTTTTATAAAGATAAGGTGATGGTACTTGAGCCTATCAGTTTATCAATGATATTTGCTTTGTTTCTAAAGATAGGTGCCACACTGTATGGCAGTGGATATGTACTTTTATCTTATTTAGAAACATCATTTTTGAAACATATGTCACAGCAGGATATTGTAAATGCATTCTTAATTGGTGAAATAACACCAGGTCCTGTATTTACAAGTGCTACTGCAATTGGTGTATTTCTAAAAGGACCTTTAGGAGGTCTTGTGGCAACTTTGGGTATTTTTATCCCTTCATTTATATTAATGATTGTACTGATGCCACTAAAGAAAAAGATAACTAAAGTTAAATGGATCCAGTATGTATTAAAGGGGATTAATATTGCATCAGTTGTACTGATTGCTAAAGTCTTAATAACTCTTGGTATAACAAGTTTAACAACACTTCAAGCAATAATTTTATGTTTGATAGTAATAATCTTAAAGTATAAATTAAAATTCAATCAGTATATATTACTTGCTGTATCTCCAGTCATTAATATTTTACTAACTTATATTATGTAAAGTCTCTAGGACTATAGAGTCTCAAAACATAATTATCTATAACATACAACAAATTACTTGGAGGTAACATGTACGAAATAACGGTAACAATCAAAGAAGTATTAACAAAAGAAATTACCAAGAAAATTGATGC
>JAAYGI010000076.1 GCA_012727815.1 Erysipelothrix sp. | reverse complement strand
GTTTTTTCTTTGTTATAGATTTTTAAATATGACTCTTTAAATATTATGCATCATTTTTAACCAATTCAATTATCTTAATCATTAAAGGACTCATATGATCCTTTACATTTGTAAGTGCATAAACACCATAGGGAATATGTATTCCTACAACTTCTACCTCTTTTAATAGACCGTTTTTAATTTCTTTGGCAACCGATCTTCTAGGCATTAAAGAAATTGCTGCACAATTCATCAAGAGATTTTTAATAGACTCAAGTGTATAAAATTGTTGTACATTATGTTTTGTATCCAAGTCTATCCCGATACTTTTACAATAATCGTAAACCTTCTCATAGTAAATATGCTTTTTATCTAATATTACTATTAAGTGTTTATTTAAGTCAGATATTTTAATCTTATCTTCAATAGGATATTTTGTACAAGATACCAATACGATTTCATCATCAAACATCTTTTGTAGGTGTAATTCAGGATGGGGTTCAACATCAACACAAAATCCTAATTTTGCCTGTCTTAAAAGAATCTTTTCAATTGTTGATTCTGGTGATGTAGGGAGTATATTAAATGCAAATTTAGGATACTCTTTTTTAAGTTCACAAATATGATTGGGTAGTACATAATTCGCAATAACAGGACATGCTGTAATATCTAATGATTCTCTATTATATTTCCAATCTGACATTTCATTTGTTAGATTGCTATACATATCAGTAACACTGATTGTAAAATCATAAAAGATATGACCTGCCTCTGTCATCTTAATACCACGATTTGTACGTTCTATTAGCTTAACCCCTAATTCTTCCTCTAAGCCCTGTAGTTGCTTACTTGCAGCGGGTTGAGAGATATGACAAAGCTTTGCAGCCTGTGATATTGTTTCCTGCTCTACAACATGTTTGAATAAAATAATTTGATCTATTTGCATAATATAATCCTCCTTCAGATGATTAAATGAGTGCTAAAATTTCTTTTTTAAAATCTATAAACGAAGTCTCTAAATTTACTCTTTCATAATTTTCACTTTTATAAAATTCTGGTTTGAATATTTTGATAGTCTTATCTGCATCATTAGACATAACGTATATCTTGCTTGCTAATAAGAGTGCTTCATCAATGTCATGGGTAATCATAAAGATTGTTAATGATTTTTCTATCCATAAATTATGTAGTAATCTTTGCATTTTATTTCTTGTTAATGAGTCCAGTGCACCAAAAGGTTCATCCAGTAGTATAACTGATGGGTCATTAACCAAGGTCTGTGCTAAAGATACCCTTTGTTTCATACCCCCTGATATTTCAAAAGTTTTATGTTTCGCATAATCGCTCAATTCAACTTCTTTAAGGATACTTGATGTTCTTTTGTTAATAATATCTTTTGAAATACCACGTGCCTTTAAGCCATATGCGATATTTGATGATACATTGAGCCATGGGTATAGAGTGTTTTCTTGGGATAATACAGCACGTGTATGTGAGGGGCCTGTAATCTTTTCTTCATTCATTTTAATAGAACCACTTGATGGCGCTTCATAGCCTGCCATCATATTAAGAAGGGTTGTTTTACCACATCCTGATGGACCAATTAAAACTACAAACTCACCTTTTTCAATTGAGATAGAAACATCATCAATTACCTTTATATTTTTATCAGTATCAAATATTTTGGATACATTATCTAGTTTAATCATCATTGATTACCGCTTCAATATAATCTGTATTAATAAACGCTTCAATATCTTTCATATCAAGTTCACTATCAATAAAGCCATTACTTTCCCAAAATACTGAAGTTTCATAGAATACATCTAAGTAATCTTTACCCATAAAAGTATCACTTATCATTTCTTCTTTAGATATCCACTTTGATCCTTTGAGTTGAATTTCTGCTTGTTCTTTTGTAATACCAAGATAATCTTCTGTATCACTTACAACTGTATCAAATGATCTTTCTCTGAGTTGATATGCTTTATCCAATGCTTTGATAAATTCTTTCAATGCATCTTCATGATTTTCTGCAAAATCTTTATGTACCAATCCAACATTTGTTGTCATTAATCCATCTTTTGCAAGCTCTGATGAATCTATAAGTACCTTACCTGACTCCTTGATTGAAGAAAGTGTTGGCTCCCATGTATAGGCAGCATCCAGATCTCCACGATTCCAAGCAGCTACAATTTCAGCAGTTTGCATATTTAGTAAGGTTACATCATTTGAACTTAAACCATTAAGTTCAAGTGCTTTTAGTAAACTTAAATGTGATGTTGAGTTAAAGATTGTTGCAATCTTTTTACCCTTTAGTTGTGATATATCCGTAATTGATTCATCATTTACAACCAAGGCTTCACTTTCTCCAATAACATCATGAATCCAAAAAAGTTCTACTGGTAATTTCTTATGTAATGCAACAACAGCATTTGTAAAACCCATTTCTGCTATATCAAGAGATCCTGATGCAAATGCTTGATTCATAGAAACTCCTGAATCAAAGAATCTGAATTCTACTTCAAGTCCTAAAGGTTCAAATGCTTCTTCAATCCACTTGTTTTGTATGGCAAGGACTGTATCATTTGGAACTCTAATGATTCCTATTGTTACTTTATTTTTCTTACTATTACTTGAAGAACATGCTGTTAAAACAAACAAGAGGCATATAATCAATATCTTTTTCATTAGACCTTCCCTTTCCAAAATATATATTTATCATCTATATATTTTAATGTTTTATCTAATATAATTCCTGTAATTCCCATTACAAATATAATTGCAATAACAACATCTGTTTTTAAATAGTTGTATGCATCCATTACGATCCATCCTAAACCTGATGTTGCAGCAATCATTTCTGCTGATGCCAGGGTCGTATAGGCAACTGCAATTGCAGTACGTATTCCTGTCATGATTTGCGGTAAACTTGCTGGAAGTATAATTGTTTTAAATATATAAAAATCACTTGCTCCCAATGACTTTGCATGACGTATGTATTTTGTATTAACTGAAAGTACAGCTTGTGTACACGCTACATAGATTGGTGCAAAACCTGCTAGAAAGAGTAACATTATTTTTGATGCTTCATTGATACTTAAAAACATAATGAGCAATACATAATAGGATAAAGGAGGTAATGGTTTATAAAAGTTTATAAACGGTTCAATCATTAATCTAATATTTTCAAAGTATCCACTGATTAAACCCAATGGTACCCCTATTAAAATTGCAAGTATCATGGCCATAAATAAGCGATACATACTAATTCCAAAATGATTCCAAAAACTAATATTACTATATCCTTTATCAAGTAAACTGATCATGGCTTTAACTGTTTCTGTGGGTGTTGGCATAAGACCACCATTACGTGTGGTATATGTCCATACAAACAATAAAAACAAACCAAAGACGATCGGTAAATATCTCTTTTTCATATAATCGCTCCTACTATAGAAACCAAAGACACAAGGTTTCTTGTGTCTTCAGTTAAATCATTATTTAGATGCTTTTTCAAAGACTTTATTTTGGAATGTATTTCCTAAGATTCCACCACCAATAAGTGCAATTAAGAAGATCCATCCTGATAAAGACATGTTAGCAGCTGGTGTATATAATGCTCCAGCATTACAACCTTGTGATAAACGTGTTCCAACACCCATTACAAGACCACCCAGAGCAAACAGTGCCCATTGAATTTTTGGATAGTTAAAGAAGTTTTTAGCTGTTGTTGTCATTTGACCACTTGTTAGTAAGTATACAAACGCTCCAACTGCAATACCCATATTTTGAATACCTACACCATTTGCAAAGATTGAACCTGTGAAGAATTCAGCACCCTTACCTGTATATGTTCCTAATGCTTCTGGACTTACACCCAGTGCCATGATTGATTTAGCAAACCAGTTACCAAATGGACCTGATGCTCCCCAACCACCTTTAGTTGCACCATACATTGTTAAGAATAATACTGAAATGATTAATGCTCCAGTAAATACTGACCATACATCAACAAATAATTTATTGTAAATGTATGAACCCAATGCTTTTGCTTCTGTTGGTAATTCTGTTTCTGTTTGTGCACGTAATTCTGATTGAACAGTTCCTAAAGTTCCTTTTGCTTTACGGCTTGATTCGTATTTATATGATAGTGCAATAACAACAAGTACGATAAGTGCTGTTACTAACACTCCACCTAAGTACATATTTACTGATGATCCTTTGAATAGGTCTGGGAAGAATACACCATTTCTCTCGCCCACTTTAATCCAGCTTTCTGTAACCCATGTTTTTGTATCCATTGGCATACCAAGTACAACACCCATTCCGAAGAAGAACATTGTAATAATTGCTTTTGGTGCTTCATTTGCTAAGTCTGACATCATACCTGATGCACAGCATGATGCAAGTGCCATACCAAATCCAAACATTAGTCCACCTAATATTAAACCTAAGTTAATTGGTTTAACACTGATTCCAAATGAAGCAATTGCTTCACCTGTTTCAGGGTTTATATTAAATACTAAGATTCCTGCAACACCAATTGCTGTTACTAAGAACATTAAAGCCATTGCACGCATTAATTTAGTTGATCCTGTGTTGAAGGCTCTGTTAACTGATCCTGCAAAACCTGTATATGCTCTTGCAAATACGTAACCTAAGCTAATACCGATTAACAATCTAAATACTAACATTGGGCTTTCAAGTTTTGCTTGTCCTAAAGCAACAACTCCAAATAATAATACAAATCCGATAATATATTCTATATATTTTTTATTCTTTTCCATTATTTTCCTCTTTCTAGTTAAAGTTATATTCAGTTACAATCTTATTACGATTTGTAACTTGATCTTTAAAATATTCGTAATTTGAAATTCCTAGGTATGATCCTGAAATATTGTATACTTCTGAATATCCCCTTTGATTTAAAGCTCTTACCATATTGTAACTGCGTTGTCCGGAACGACAGTGTAGGTAGATTGCTTTATCTTTTGGTATTTCATTTAATCTATCTCTGAATTGACTTAAAGGAATATTCACTGCATTGATTAAATGTCCTTCAGCAAATTCATCTTCTTCTCTAACATCAATTATATAAGCATTGTTTTCAACAAGTTCTCTAACTTCAGATACTGCAACTTGTTTGTACTCACCATTTAATATATTAAGTCCTACAAGTGCTGCCATGTTTGTGACATCTTTTGCTGTACTGTATGTTGGAGAATATGCAAGTTCTAAGTCTGCTAATTCATGAATAGTGCCACCTTGTGAAATCATGGTTGCAATAATATCAATTCTCTTATCAGCATTTCCCTTACCAATTGCTTGTGCACCTAAGATTACCCCTGTTGGATATTCAAAGATTAACTTGAAAAATAGTTTTTCTGCATCTGGCATCAATCCAACTTTATCATTAGGAATAATATAGACTTGTCTATAGTCTATTGCTGCTTCTAATGCTTGTGTTTCATTGATACCTGTTGTTGCAACTGCATAATCAAATACTTGAAGTACTGATGATCCAATAACACCACGGCTTACAACATTACGACCATATATATGATCTGCTGCTGCACGCGCTTGGCGTTGTGCAGGTCCTGCCATGGATAGACGTGTTTGTTTACGTAGTATCTTATGGTATACCTCGATTGCATCACCCACAGCATAAATTGAAGGATCAGATGTTTGGTAGTTTTGATTTACCTTAATAGCACCTGTTTTTCCTATTTCTAAATTAGCTGCTTGTGCTAGATCAGTTTCAGGTTGAACTCCAATTGCCATAATTACAAGTTTTGAGTTGATTGTTTTACCCGATGATAAGACTACAGTACTGTCCGTAATTTCTACTACTGAATCTTCTAATATAAGTTCTACACCTTTATCGTGAATTTCACGGTGTACAACTTGAGCCATATCTTCATCAAGTGGCATCATGACTTGTTTAGCCGCTTCTACCAGTGTTACTTTTTTACCTGCATGACGTAAGTTTTCCATAACTTCAAGACCAATAAATCCACCACCAACAACTACAACATCATCAATGTTGTTATTATCAATATAAGCTTGAATCTTTGCGATATCAGGTACATTACGTACTGAGAACACATGTTCAGAGTTGATACCAACAATTGATTGTGGACGGATTGGCTTAGCACCTGGTGACATTACAAGAACATCGTATGCTTCTTTACTTATCTCATTTGTTAAAGTATTTTTAACAGAAATTGTTTTTTCTTCCTTATTAATAGCAATTACTTCATGATTTACTTTAGCCTCAATATTGTATTGTTTGCTAAATTGTTCAGGATGCATTAGTACTAAATCATCAGAATTTTCAATGATACCACTTAAATGAAATGGTAATGCACAGTTAGAAAAAGATACATGTGGTCCTCTTTCAAACATTGTTATTTCTGCAAATTCGTCTAAGCGACGTACACGTGCTGCAACAGAAGCTCCACCTGCAACACCGCCTATAATTTTTATTTTTTTCTTCATAATTTCCTCCTCAAAACAACTATAGTTTAATTATACATGTTAATGAAATAACAAGTAAAACTACTTTCATAACCAAAAGTTATAACAAGAGCATAGAGCGCTTTTATTGTTAAGAAGATTGAAAATCTCACAAAAAAAGAAGTACACTTGATAATTAGGTGGACTTCTTCACAAAGTTTATTTGTTGTATAACCTATTCGTATGTAGAGGTTATGATAGAATTATAGATTTTTTAGGTATGTAACAACATCTTTTGCATTATCATTGGCATTAACCTTAAGCATAATGTGTTCAATATATCCATTTTCATCAATGATATAAGTTGTTCTATCAACACCCATGGCACTTTTACCAAATAGACTGTTCTCTTTAAAGACTCCATAATCACTCATGGTATCTCCACTAGGATCAGATAGTATATCAAAATTAAGTCTTTGATTGCTAGAAAACTTCTCATGAGATGTTTGAGAGTCCTTGCTGACTCCTAAAACTACAACACCCATTTCCTTTAAAACATCATTATAATCTCTAAATGAGCATGCTTGTGCTGTACATCCGGAGGTATTATCTTTTGGATAAAAATACAATACCACTTTCTTTCCTTTATAATCATCTAATGATATTGAATTCCCATCCTGATTTGTAAGTGTAAACTCTGGCGCTTTATCTCTTATTTTCAACATTATAGTCACCTCTTTATGTATTTATTATACAACAAGCACCTCTTTTTTAACCTAATACTGCTTATACATGATAAGTAATTTACATTCAGAGATTAACTACGTATAATATTAAAAGAAACGAGGTACTCCATGAAATTCGTATTAAGTATACTTTTAACAACAATGTTTATCTTCCCATCAAATGATTCATTAAAAAATGAAATCGGTGAACTCAATCTATCCAGTGAAAATTACATTTTATATTCTGTTGATTCTGATACGGTACTACTTGGTAAAAACCAAGATAAAAGATTACCAGCTGCATCTATCAATAAAGTTCTTACAACAATTACAGCACTTGAACTACTTGATGGTAAAGATCTAGACGAAGTTATTACAGTTGAGAAATACATTCTAGACTCCGTATATTACAATGCTTCTGTTGCAGATCTTGTTGTAGGACAAGAACTTACACTCAGAGAAGTACTGTATGCCATCATGCTACCATCAGGAGCAGATGCTACGAGTTTGATGTCAGATTACCTAACAGGATCAATCGATGGTCTTGTTGCTGAAATGAATAAGAAGGCTCAAGATATTGGAATGGTAAATACAAACATTGCCAATACATCAGGATTAGACCATAAAGATCAATATACAACAATGGAAGATCTCCTAAAGCTTTTAAATTATGCTTTAAAAAATGACGACTTTAAAGATATATATAGTAAAAAGGAACATGAATTCAAATACAGTCCAGGACATGTCATTGAAAACCAAATCATAGTCTATGCTGATAACTTAGGATTTACTTTCCTAGAAGGTGCAAAATCAGGATATACAACCCTAGCAAATAGATCCCTATCCAGTATTGCCAACAACGATAAACAAAGTTACATATTTATATCAACACAAGCAGGTGGTACAAATAAAGAAAACTATGCTGTATTAGATGCAATCAAAGTTTATACATACCTATTTAATAATTTCGATGAAATAGAATTAAAGTCAGAACGTGCATACCTTGATTCCATTAAAATTAAAAATAGACTTTTCGACTATAAAATATACTATGATGAAAATAAAAATGCACTTGTACCATTAGACTATGATGAAGAAAAACTTGAATATGTATTTACACATGCTGAAGATCTAAAAGCACCTATAAAAGAAGGTACACTTCTTGGAACTCAGGAAATATTCTATAATGATGTTCTAGTTTACAACCAAGATATACTTGCCACAAGTAAGATTTCAATCGACATTGCCTTTACTATTTTATACTTAGTTTTAGTCATACTGGCTATCTTGGTATTACTATTTATTATCGCATTTATTATTGCTAGAATTCGTTTAAGTAGACACAGAAAAAGAAGAAGACAAAGTCGCAATAAATATTAATGACTTTAAGTGCATTACACTTGTCCTTAAATAAAACACATGATAATATATACATGTAATCAAAGAAGACCAGTGAAACGGTCTGATTGATACTTGAAGCAAGACTCTTAATTGAGTTTGTGGATAGGAAAGACTTTAGCATATAGCCATTATCATTATTTAGCACATGATGCTTGATCAAATGACATAAACAATACAGGAGCTTATTCTACATAAGTAAAAGATCTTGTGAAATATGAAGATACAAAGTAGGGTAAGTTAAGTGGTTATAAAAGACAGTAAGGGATTATGCACTTCAAACAGTTTCATAATTTAGAAACTTCAAAAGAGTATGTATCTATTGTCCAGCTAGAGTCTTTTTTATATCATAATTGAACAGACTTTCTAATATTTCCCAGTTAAAAGGATTCTAACTTTGTAGATTTACAAAGATAGAATCCTTTTTGTATATATTGGCATTATTGATACTCATTTCTTTATGAAGCAAGTATATTCTCAATTAAGAATACAGATTTATCCACAACTCGCTTTATATAAGAACTAATCTGATCATAGGTGAATACTTTTAGTTGACCTTCTTCTTTTGTATTAATATCATTTTTAAGATATTCAAGTAACTGAGAGATATGATTTACAGTAATATTACATATAGTAGGAATATCATTTTCTAAAGTAAGCTTATTAATGATTTCACTGACATCAGTAAACTCTTCTAGTAATAAAGTATTCAAGAGTGAGAAATCATCCCAGTATTTCTGTTGGATATGCGGTTTCTCTTCTATTAACTTTTTCAACCATGGAGAAAAAAATCCATTCAACCACATTTCATCTGCAATCAAATGACAATAGTATCCGATTAAATAATCCGATTTAGCATTTCCGAAAGAATCCCAAAATTTCGAGTAATTAACTTCTCGTGTGAACTCAGCTGCTTGGCCTGTAAAGAAATGTGTTATCTCTTTGTCATTGGTTGCATCTGGGGCAATCGCTCCTAGCATAAAAGCATTCGTGTTTTTTATTGGTACTCTTTTTAAAACTTCAACTGCAATTATTGCATGCATAACACGTGATCCCATAACTTTCTCCATTCATGTAAATACTAATACTTATTTAAAGAATAAGATTATTATTTATTATTCTTTTCCTTTAGTGTTTGCAAGATATCATAAACAACCTTATCATCACCGGGCCATGCTTCAAGACCTTCAGGACCGTGTTGGAACCTTTCATCCCCTTTACCAAGCACAACAACAGTATCGCCTTTTTCTGCAATACTCAGAGCATGGTAAATAGCATCAAATCTTTTTGGTATGAATTCATAAGGTGTGTCTTTAACGTCTCTTAACATTTCATCTTTAATAACAGAAACATCTTCTGTTCTTCTATCTTGTTCTGTAATTACAAGTAGATCACAAAACTTAGCACTGATAGCTCCCATTATTGGGCGTTTACTATGATCTCTTCCACCTGCATTACCATAAACAGTAATCAATCTACCGCTTGTAATTTCTTTTAGGTATGTGTATATTTTTTCAAAACCATCTGGTGTATGAGAATAATCTACTACTGCGTTGAAATCTTGTTCATTATCTATAAAGTTTACACGTCCCTTTACACTGGGTAAATTTTCAATAGCCGCAATAACCTTTTCTAAATCATAACCACTTTGATGTAACATTGCGATTACTTCAACAGTATTGTATACATTGAATTTTGCAACCATATTTGTAATAACAGGATATACCTTATTATCTACATGTAAATTAAATTCCGATCTATCTTTATCAAGGTTTAGCCCATCAACTCTATAGTCTGCTGATTTCTCTAGTGAGACACTATATTTATTCTTAATATTTACTTCATCATATAGTCTTTGTCCATATGAATCATCAATATTTACAACCATAACACCCTCTTCTTTTAATAGATCAAAAAGATGTTTTTTCGCTAAGTAATAGTTTTCCATTGTTTTATGATAGTCTAAATGTTCAAGACTTAAATTTGTAAAAGCAACTGTATCAAAATCTATAGTATCAACTCTATTTAATGCAAGGCCTTGAGATGATACTTCAAGAGCAACTGATGTGACACCTGCGTCAACCATATCTTTTAATATAGAATTCATTTCTATAATATCTGGAGTTGTAAGTGTTGGTTCCAGTACCTTATCATTGTATTCAATTGAAATGGTTCCGATATAACCTGTATTCTCCCCTAATCTATTAAGAACATGTCTTAATGTACTGGTCATTGTACTTTTTCCATTAGTTCCAGTTACACCATAAATTTTAAGTTTTTTAGAAGGTGCATCAAAATATAGATCCACAACTCTTTCCAATTCTTTGTAAACATTCTCTACTTTAAAATAAGAGATTCCTGGTTTTTTATCGACATCTTTACTGTGTACAATTGCTACAGCACCTTTATCAATTGCTTGATCAATAAATTCATGTCTATCTACTGAAAATCCTTCTATACAAAAGAAGATACTGTCATTAACAACATTTCTTGAATCACTGACAAGTGCTTTAATATCTGTTTTATTATCTGTTTTAAATAATTTATTTAGTTCCATATTTATACATCCTTACACTGTTTCTACTATTATACCACTGTACAATGTATAAAAAAACACTCAGAGAGTGTTATCTTATAGTCTTCATTGCTTTTGTCCATCTTACCAATTGTGTAAACATCAGTTCAGCATCATTATATTGATAGGGTTGAGGACTAAATACTTTAGAATCATCAAAATCTAAATTGATAGATAGGGTTACCATTGCTCTGACACTTGCCATGGCTTGTTCTGCATTAATAAGTCTTAATGATTGAATTGCTGCTAAACCACCCAAACCACCAAATGATACATATGATACAGCTTTGTCATGTAATTCAGCCATTAGGTAATCCAGAGAATTCTTGAAGAATCCTGGAATATTTCTATTATATTCTGGAGTAATCATAATGTATCCATCAAATGATGCGATGGTATCTTTCCACTTTTTAATATCACTCTCTTGTTTTTCTGTCGCTTTAGTTCCAAATAAAGGGAGGTCATATTGGTCAAGACTTACCAATTCATAGTGAACACCATCACCTCTATTTGTTGCTAAGTTTTCTATCCAGCGTGCTATTTGATCAGTCCCGCTGTCATCTCGCATGCTACTTGATATAATTCCTATTTTCATACTTTCACTCCTCACTGTTAAACAGTGTATATTTTTTACCCTCTTAAATCAAAGTAAATGCCCTGGCTATAAGCCATGGTAGTACCCCTAGAAGTGCCCCCACAGATACATCTTTTAGGTAATGAACACCACCTAAAAATCTACACAGTGCAAGTATTACCCCCAGTACTAACAATACTGAACCAAGGTATATATTTATCATAAAAATACCCATTGATATTAGAAATATTGATAGCACATGGCGCGAAGGAAAAGATTGTCCTTGAGTTTCTTTACTCAGAATGGGTTCATAGTCATAAACTTCATAAGGCCTTTTGAAATTTAGTTTCTTTCTTATAAAACTTACAACTACAAACATTACCCCTGGTATGAGTATTAAATATTTGAGTCTTACATCCTTTGTAATTAGTAAATAAATAAGCACAATTGGATAAAGCACATATATAAATCGTGTAATGTAGTGATTAAACAAAATTATTAACCTTACATTATTCTTATTCTTTTTAACTTTTTCTACCAATTCTTTCATATTAATCTTCATTTATCTTGGACCTTGAATTCTATGCGGTTGATATAACTCTTCAAGATAATTAATTTCTTCTTGAGTTAAAGTGATATCTAGTGCTGCTACAGCATCATCCAATTGATACATCTTAGTAACACCTAAAACTGGAGAAGCTACATTTTCTTTATGAAATAACCATGCTAAAGAGATTTGTGCCATCTTAACACCTTTTCTCTCCGCAAGTTCTTGAACCCTTTTAACAATTTTAATATCTTGTTCTTGAGTTTCATCATATTTTTTACGTGCTGTCTTATCCGTTTGCGCACGTTTAGTATCAGCATCCCATGCTCTTGCAAGACGCCCTGCTGCAAGTGGACTGTAAGGTGTTAAAGATACTTTATGTTGATCACATACCGGTATGAGGTCTTTCTCACCTTCTCTATAAATTAGATTATAGTGATTTTGCATTGAAATGAAAGGAGTCCATCCATTCATTTTCGCAACATATTGTGCTTCTTGAAATTGATGTGCATGCATTGATGATGCACCAATATAATGGACCTTACCTGATTTTTTAAGATCATGTAATGCTTCCATTGTTTCTTCAATTGGTGTCTTATAATCCCATCTATGAATTATAAGTAAGTCAATATAATCCATGTCAAGACGTTTTAGACTTGCTTCAACTTCTTGCATAATTGATTTTCTAGATAATCCGCCACCATGTGGAGTATCACGCATTTGTTGGTAAACCTTAGTTGCCACGACAACATCACTTCGATTTGCATAGTCCTTAATCGCACGTCCCAATATTTCCTCACTTACCCCCATTGAATAGATGTTGGCAGTATCAAAAAAGTTAATACCATAATCCAATGCGCTTTTAATAATCTTACGACTTTCTGTCTCATCTAAAACCCAATCATGAATCCAATTTGTTGCTCCAAAACTCATACATCCCAAACAAAGTTTAGATACTTGTAAGCCCGAATTTCCTAAATTAGTATATTTCATTAAATCACATCCTTACCTACATTATACCCTCTTGGATAGATATAACAAAGCCACATATTTTAAAATCTTATTCTTCTACATATTATCTTTATTTTTATCACCAGATGAAAATATTCACCTATAAATTATAATCAATGATATACTATAGATAAGAATTAGGAGGATTATTTATGTTCGTTGATTATCATATACACACTGAATATAGTGATGACTCTGATCATCTTATGGAAGATGTTGTTAAAGATTCTATTGCTATTGGATTGAAAGAAATATGTTTTACAGATCATGTAGATTATGGTGTGAAACCTGACCACGGTGACCCCGCTATGAGATATTATAAAGGGATTCCTGTATTAAATGTTGACTACCCTAATTACTTCAAAGATATTGCCATGCTACAAGAAAAATATAAAGGACAAATCATAATTAAAAAAGGTTTAGAATTTGGAATACAATCCCATACAATTCATAAGTTCCAAAAATTATTTGATGAGTATCCTATGGACTTTGTACTTTTATCAATTCATCAAATTGAAGATAAAGAATTTTGGTTGAATATGTATCAAGAGGGCAAGACAATAGAAGCTTGTTACGATGGTTATTATGATGAAATGTACAATGTCATTACAAAATATAAAGATTTTAGTTGTCTTGCACATATGGATCTCATGCGAAGATATGTAGATGATGATGCAGATTATTTCGAACACTCATACCCTAAAATTAAGAAAATACTAAAATATCTCATTGAAAATAATAAAGGTATTGAAGTCAATACATCACATGTTAGATATGGAATAAAAGGAATCACACCTTCTATAGAAATATTAAAACTTTACAAGAAACTAGGTGGGACTATCATCACCATAGGAAGTGATTCTCATAAAAAAGAGCATTTAGGCTTTTTAATTAATGAATCAAAAGATTTACTTAAATCTCTTGGTTATACAAAATTCTGTACTTTCGATAATATGAAACCTATTTTCCATGATATATAAGTAAGTAAAACATCGAGAGTATCGATGTTTTATTTTGATCCCATTTCCCTTGTTATTTTCTAAAATTTTTATTACCATATACTTACATTTAAAGGAGTCATATGTACAAAACAGACAAGTCAAATATTTACTCTATAACATCAAACACTCTAAAAATAATTGCGATGATCTTAATGCTCATTGATCATACTGGAATGTTATTTTTTCCACAGCACTTAATTTTTAGGATTTTGGGAAGGATTGCCTTCCCTATTTTCGCCTTTCAAGTTGCTGAAGGATACAGACATACATCCAATCAAAGTAAGTACCTTAACAGACTCTTTATCTTTGCGCTAATATCTGAAATACCTTTTAACTTATTAACATCAGGTTCTTTAATTAATATAAACAATCAAAACGTCATGTTTACCCTATTGTTTGGTTTAATCTTAATCCAACAAATAGACAAGTATCAAAAAAACAATAATCGCAATAACCTAATAATTGCGATTACTTATAGTCTGGTATTATCCTTTCTTTCTACTATATTCAACTTTGATTATGGTGCAATGGGTGTTATGAGTGTTGCAATGTTCTTTCTTTTTAAGGATAAAATACTACTACAATTACTGGGGCTAATCTATATTAATATTATAGCCATAGAAACTATGATTATCCCCCTAAATATGTTAGGATATAAACTCTATATTCCAATACAAAGTTTTGCAGCATTAGCCATGTTTCCTATATATTTTTACAATGGGAATAAAGGCAATCTAAGTAAAAGGATTGGTAGGTATTTATACTACTTCTATCCTGTGCATATGCTAATTCTTGTAATATTAAAGGCGTTATTAAGATAAAGAGGTAAAAAATGAGACTAGATAAATTTTTATCCCATAATGGATTTGGGAGTCGTAAGCAAGTACGATACTTATTGAAAGAAAAACTTGTTACTTTGAATGGTGAAATTACACAAAATCACGGATACATACTTGATTTAGATAAGGATGAAGTATGTGTCAATGGTGAGCCCATTACTTATGTAAAGGATGTCTACTATATGTTGAATAAACCACAAGGATATATCAGTTCAACTGAATCAGATCTATACCCTTCTGTTTTAGAGCTTATTGACTCACATAGAAGTGATTTAATAATAGTAGGTAGATTAGATGTTGATACTGAAGGGCTCTTACTTATTACAAATGATGGTAAGTTCTCACATAACATATCACATGGAAAAAAAGACATTCATAAAACATATCATGTTGAATTAAAAGATGCATTTGATACTGACTTTGTTCAACAAATTGAAGAAGGTCTGTTCTTAGAAGGAAAGCGTATTAAACCTGCAAGTGTTAAATTGATTGAACCCCACACTATTGAATTATCAATTGCAGAAGGTAAATATCACCAAGTAAAACGTATGATGCATGCTTGTGATAATGAAGTTCTTTATTTAAAGCGTATAAGGATAGGAACATTAAACTTAGACGCGTACTTAAAATTGGGTGACTATAGAAATTTAAGTAAGGTTGAGATTGAAAAATTACTCACCCAGTAATAAGGAGACGATAGATTATGAGCAATATAGAATATATTACAAGGTGGGTCGTGTCTTTAGATGAAGATGGTGATATTGATTTGAAAAGACAGTTGGTTCCTGAAGATGCCCCTATAGATATCTTGGTTTCAAAACCTGGAAACTATAAATACACTGCCTTCAGTATTATGAATCAACACTTTACAATTCTTTATGATGAAAAAGAAGAATTAACAAATAAGAGTGTTATATACGTTGGTAAATTAATTTACTTTAATAACGAAGAATATATTTCAGACTTAACAGAAGATGATGAGGAATTCATCGAAATCATTGCAGATATATTTTTAAGAGAACGTACTGCACACCTACATTAGGCCTCAGTTTTATTAACTGAGTTTTCTTTTACCCTATTATCTTTCTTATGGTTACATATTTTGATATGATTACTAAAGAAAGAAGGTATAAAATGATCAAGCAATCAAATAATAAACGTTTTACACAAGCAAAAGGGGCTGTATTGTTCCCTATTTATGAAGATAATATTGTCAATTCAAACTTAACTGAATCACTGGGTTTTGACTTAGACAAAACAATTAATAAAAAACATGGAGCTATTACAAAGATTAATACTTTAGGAAAACTTTCATTTGATAATATTTATTTCCTTGGATTAGGAAGTTTAGAAAAATGTACTGAAGCATCTTTAAAAGATGCTTTTGCAAAAGCATCCAAAGATATTGATGAAACAAACTTAAGTGTTAACTTAGAAGACGCACTATGTGATTCATTCACTATTGAAGATATCTCTTCTTACTTTACTGAAGCTAATATACTTGCGAATTACAGCTATAAAGATTTAGGTAAAGAAGACAATACAATTTATGAACTTATCTCAACTACTAATATCGAAACTGGAATAAATAATGGAACAATTGTTGCAAATGCTATTAACAATGCAAGAACACTTGCTAACAAACCATCCAACCAATTAAACCCATTAGATATTTCTGAATATGCTAAAAACTTATTCAAGGACGAAAACGTAGAAATTGATATCTTAGGTAATAAAGAACTTAAGAAAATAGGTGCAGGTGGTATTTTAGGTGTTAACCAAGGAAGTGATACTGAAGCACAACTGATTGTACTAAAATACAACAACGATAAAGATGCTAATTATACAGCACTTGTAGGTAAAGGGGTAACCTTTGATACGGGTGGATATAGTTTAAAACCTTCATTATCAATGGTTAACATGAAAACAGATATGCATGGTGCTGCAAGTGTACTTTCAGCATTTGAAGTAATTGTTAAAAAGAAACTTAAAGCAAATGTATACTGTATTGTACCAACAACTGAAAACATGGTTAATGGTATGGCATACAAACCAGATGATGTACTAACTACGTTAAGTGGTAAAACTGTTGAAATAACAAACACAGATGCTGAAGGTCGTTTAATCCTTGCAGATGCACTAACTTATACACAAACACTTGGTGTTAAAAAGATCATCGATGTTGCAACACTAACAGGTGCATGTGTTGTAGCACTTGGAGGACTTCACAGTGGAGTTTGGGCTAACGATGATACTTTCTATAATAAGCTTTCAAATGCTGCAAGTAATGCACATGAAGCAGTATGGCGCATGCCAATAGATGATGTCTTCACAGATGTATTAAAATCTAGTGTTGTTGCAGATATCGTTAACTCTGCTGCTCCAAACGGTGGTGGTGCAAACGTTGCTGCTAGTTTCCTTCAAGAATTTATTGATACAGATACACAATGGGTTCATATTGATATCGCAGGTACTGCAAGTACTAAAGCCGCAAGTCCACTTACACCTAAAGGTGCAACTGGAGTTATGGTACGTACTTTATCAAACCTATTTGAATAATATTTTAATGACAAAGGTGACCTACACAATGTGTAAGCCACCTTTTATTTTATAAGTCAAAAGAAAAGAGAAGCATCTGGATAGAATACCAAATGCTTCTCTTTCTTGTATTAAATGATATTATTATTAATCTGAGAAGTTATCGAAATAACCTTGAATGTATACAATAGGAGTTCCTTTGTCACCAGATCCACTTGTCAGGTCACAAAGTGATCCTACAAGATCGACAAGACGTCTTGGTGTAGTACCAAGTGATGCGCCTGAATCTTTTGCATCTGTATCACTTTTTTCTTTAATTTGTTGAGATACAGCTTCACTTAGTGCATCTCCACTCAATTCTTTAAAATCATTATCAGCTAAGTATTTAAGTTTAATTTCATGAGGTGTACCTTCAAGACCTTTTGTAAAACCTGGAGATACAGTAGGATCTGCAAGTTCCCATATTTTACCCATTGGATCTTTAAATGCTCCATCACCATAAACCATAACTTCAACTGTTTTTCCAGTTTTTTCTTTGACCAGTTTTTGAACTGCATCTACCATCTCAAAGTTTTCACGTGGGAATAATTTAACAGAGTCATCTGTTGATTTATTAGCTCCAAGTAAACCATACTTTTCATTGTAACCTTCATTACCAATTTTATGATTTAGTATGTTTTCAAGACCGTATACTGCTTTTGCTCCTGCAGCATTAAGGATTCGTTTTGTTCTTAAGTTAGAGTGAACATCACATGCGAGTACATAAGATGTGTAGTCTAAAATAGTTCTTGCATCGTTTGAGAAGATAATTTCTAATTCAGTATTTTCAGTTTCTACAAGTCCTTTGTAATATTCGATATAATCCATTCCAGTAAATGGGTGAATTGTATCTTTAAAATGCTTTCTAAATTCTTCTAAAGTTAGCACATCACTATATGGATTAATACCTGATTCATCGAGCTCATCCAGTGATATTAATGCATTACCTACCTCATCTGATGGGTATTGTAACATCAATACAACTTTCTTAGCACCACGTGCTATACCTGTTAGAATTGGTGAGAATCGGTTTCTAGAAAGTATTGGAAAAATAACTCCAACAGTTTCATCTTTAAATTTATCTTTTATATCTTCTGCTATTGCATCTATACTTGCATAATTCCCCTGAGCTCTTGCTACGATTGATTCTGTCATTCCGATGATATCTCTATCCTCTATTTCAAAACCTTCAGCAACACTTGCTTCAATTATACTATCTGCAACTATCTGAGCGAGATCGTCTCCTTCTCTGATAATTGGACAGCGGATTCCTCGTGATACAGTTCCTACTTTTCTTCTCACTTTAATACGCCCTCTCTATTTTTATAATTACGTGTTTTAAACACCGAAACAATGATACCATATATTACCCCTATCTTCAATTATCAAACCACATATATCACATGATTTTCTTCTTGGTGATTATCTGGTTTATCATTGCTAAAATGTTTTCTTATATGTCTATTACACTTCATAATATACAGTTTATATTTGACCAATTCCAAAATAAAAAGTGAATCGAAACTATGCAAAAAGTGCAAATTACGATTCACTTTATAAACCTTATAAATAACCTTACATCATTTTAGGTCCATGTTTTTTAATTATATTTGGGTATTTCTCAAGAATTGATCGACCTTGCGGTGTAATAGCATATTTTCTTTGTGGAAAACTTGCTTCTAATTCTTCAGGGCTTAAATTAATTACAACCCTCTCTAGAATATCTTGTTTTTTTCCACTAACAGGCAAACCTTTAGATTTAAGCATACGTTTTAGAACTTCTGCATTTAATAAATCTAATGTTTCTAAAGCACTCCCTAAATAGATGTAGCCTTTTTCTGTTAATAATTTAATACTGTCATCTGTATTTATACCATATCTATATTCAAAATAGTCAGGCATCCAAGTTTCGGTAGTAACATTGTTAAAACCAATTCTCCACAGCAATACGATGTCTCCGGGAACAAGTCCTTCTTCAACAGGTGTGATATCCACTTTTGCTATTTTACCATATGGAAATCTTTCTGGAAAATTCTCCCACATATCTAAATCACGTTCTGGATTGATATAAGGTTGTACTGGATAATCTTTATAATATGGGTGTGTTACTTTTTTCATATTAACCTCCTTGGAAATAAAAAGGTGACCACCTAAGTGATTCACCTTTTTTGATTGTTAGTCTATTAGTGAAACTTCACCAGTATATGTTGCGCCTTTAGCGTCTTTGTCTAAATCTGCTGAATCTTGAGTTTCTTGGTCAACAAATGTAATGTTTCCTTCAACTTTAGTTCCAACTAGTGAGAAACCTTTTGCATGAACTTCGATATCACCTTTAATTGTACCGTAGAAAACTGTAAAGTTTTCTGACTTAACAACAAGTTTAGGTGTTGTTAATGTAAAGTTTTCTAAGATTTCGAATTTATCATTTTGTGTATGTAAAGCAAGTTTTCTATAGATTGCAGCTTTATCATCACCTTTATCATGGAATTCACCTTCAACAACTAGATCAGCATGATATGATACATCTGCTGTAGCAGCTGTGATCCAGTTACCGTCTTTACCAAGTGATGCAGCAACTACGTCTGATTTATCACTGCTTGATGCTACTGTTTCTGCATCTGGTGTTTCTGGTGTTTCATCTTTAGGTGTTGTACTACATCCTGCTAAGAATAATGTTAAAATAAGTAATATTGATAATTTTTTCATAAATATCGTCTCCTGTTTCTATAGTCTTAATATATACCGAAACACTAAGATAATCAAGCAATAAGTTTGGTAATAAGTGGTGAATAAGATAACATTCTTTTCACTGTTTATATATTCCTTATTATCAAGAGTCTTATCCTTATTCTTTGGTTTCTTTAATTTTATTATATTGTACTATTTATCTATTAGATGATTCATGAAAATAAAGTATTAGTTTTAAAGGATAGACTGATTATAGTTTTTCATATGATATAATAAGAAAAGAAACGAGGTAGATTTATGTTAAATAAAGAGCGTGCAATTGATAAATTTATGGAACTGGTACAAATTGACAGTGTCAGTTTAAATGAAAAGAACGTTGCAATATATTTAAAGAATCATTTTGAAACTTTAGGATACGAGGTACTGGAAGATCAAGTATCTATAAAAGCAGTACCACAATCAAATTCAGGAAACATACTAGTAAGAGTACCAGGACGTGGCAATAAAAAGAATGATGATATCATTATCCTTCAAGCACATATGGATACTGTAGAGCCCGGAAATGGTGTTAAACCTTCTATTACAGATGATGGAATGTATATCGTATCAGATGGAACTACAATTCTTGGTGCCGATGATAAAGCTGGTATTGCTCAAATATTAGAAGTTGAAGCAGTACTTAGAGAAAATGAATTAAGTCATCCACCACTGGAATTTCTATTCACAATTGCTGAAGAAATTGGTCTATTAGGAGCATTTAATCTCGATACAAGTATCATTAAAGGTAAGATTGCTTATGTATTAGATGGTGGTGGCGGACCTGGTACTGCTATTATTGGTGGACCAGACTTCTATGACATTAGTGGTACAATCACAGGAAAAGCATCACACGCAGGTGTTGCACCTGAAAAAGGTATCTCTTCTATCCAAGTTATGGCAGATGCGATCTCTAAGATGAAACTACTTAAAGTAGATGAAGACACAACTTCAAATATTGGACGTGTGATTTGTGATTACCCTACAAACGTTGTTGCAGAAGTAACTCGCTTTGATATGGAAGTTAGAAGTCTTGATGCTCAAAAAGCAATTGATCAAGTAAAACATATCATTGATACACTGCAAGCATCATGTGATGCTTTTGGAGCAACTCTTGATGTTAAATCATCAAAATCACTTTCAGCTTACAAACACTCTGAAGATAATAAAGTCTTAGGACTCTACAAAAAGATGTGTGACAAACACAATCTTAAATACAACCCTGTTGTTGTTAGAGGTGGTACTGATGTTAGTGGCTTAATGGAAAATGGAATTGATGCAATTGCATTGGCAGCAGGTGGTGAATTTGCACACGAACTTAATGAAAGACTTATCATTGATGAGTTTATGGATAATATTCAACAACTTATTTGGCTTATTGCTGATTAATCTAAAAACAAGAGATATCAATATCTCTTGTTTTTTATGTGTATAATTATTCATCTACAAACAATGTAAGTAAGACTGAGATAATTCCATACAGAACACCCGCTACTGGAAATATTATCCAAGATGTTCCCCATGAATTCCCTGTAAAACTCAATAATAAGTAAATACCCGTTACTGCCAACCAGTAAACACCACCGACAGTTTCTTCTTGTTTACTCTTCTTTTTATTTCTAGGTGTGTAGTCTTCTACCTGTAATAACTTATCATATCCTGATTTTATGGTTTGAACATTTACGATCATCCCTACTCCTATTGCAACAAGTAGTAAAGTGCTTGGTAATGCCAAGGATAAGATGAACATTTCATCAAGTAGTACACCTGATATAATAATTGGTAAAGCGCTCAGTACTAATAACATGATAGAGCTAACCATATAGTTTACATATCTTTTAGAACCTTTTGATTTTAAATCACTTGCAATACCAGACACGCCATATTGTAGATCAATGGGTTCTTTTTCTAAGAATTCATATTTTTCCATATCAAATGATGTTGTTAGGAAAAGACCTACTGCAATTGCAACCATGATAATAATAAAACTTATTCCAATAACAACTGAAACATTCTCTGATACATGCAAGTAATCTATTGCTTCTTGTGATTGTAAAAATATTAGAAGTATGGGAGATATAATACATAGCATAACTCCTAAACTAATATTCTTTGAAGCACGGGCATTTCTTGTTAAGAAGTCATTTGCTTCTTCAACAGTCAACTTTCTAGTTTCAGTATATTCATTTTCTTTAATTATAGACTCATCTTCAAGTTCATCTCTTAATAGGTAGTCTATACTCACATTAAACAAATCGCTTAATAAGAGTATTTTATCCATTTCCGGGATTGATTGTGCCCCTTCCCATTTAGAAACGGATTGTCTTGAAACATTTAGTTCTGAAGCCAATTCCTCTTGGGTTAGGTTCATTTTCTTTCTGTGTAATATAATTTTATCTGCTAGTATCATAAAATACCTCCTGTAAGTAAATAACATGTTCTTTACAATTAAAGTATAGGTTTATTCGTGCTTGCACACCATAAAGTTAACCATTCAACTTGTCAACTGATGGTTGCAAATCAAGTTTAAAACCCATTTTAGCACGTTTTTAGACTTTTTTAGGTTCTTTTATGAATTTTCATAAGAAAAGATCATCTTTTTAAAGACGATCTTTCTTAGGAGATTTTATCTATTTAATAGATGCATCATAGATTGCATCTATACTTGCTTTGATTGTTTCATTAAATGCAGCATCATCTTGATTCACATTTAAACCATCGCTTAATGCACGAGAGAAACTTGCAATGACTCCTTTGTTTTTACTGAGTTTTTCATTTGCGAGTGCCTGTGGATAGCCTCCTGATAAAAATGCAACACGAACAATATTTTGATGAGTTACAAAATCATAATAGAGGTTATCTTCTTCAGGTGGTGTCAATTTAAGAATGACTTTTAAAGGTCCTAAAGCATCTAATTTTCTGTGGATTAATTGGTGTAGATAAGTTTCAATCTTCGCTTTATCTTCAGCATGAATATCTACTTCTGGTTCTACTATTGGTATTAATCCTTTACTTAATATAATATCAGCAACTTCAAATTGTTGATCCACGATCTTTTCAATACCTGCCCTGTTATATTCTTTAATGACAGAACGCATTTTAGTACCAAAGATTCCTTTTTGTACCGCAGTATCAAGTAAGGTTGGTAAGTTAGGATCATCTTTCATTAACTGAACACCATCTTTTAATGGATCAAGACCTTTATCAACTTTTAAAAATGAAACGATGTGTAGTTTATCCCACAAGTAATCTGAAGTTGGAATACCATCAATATTTGAATTCATAGTGTTTTCAAACAATATTGCACCCAGTATTCTGTCAGAATTAAAAGATGGAGCATTAATGATACGGGTTCGCATCCCATGAATCTTCTCAAACATTGCTTTTTCATCAGCATACATATCTGGTGTTACACCGTAAAGTGCCAGTGTTTTAGGGGTACTGCCACCACTTTGGTCAAGTGCTGCAATAAAACCCTTGCCATGCTTCATTAACTCAAGTTTTTCTTTACTCATCGCGATCACTCCTTATACCTTGATTATAAACCTCTTGATTAAGAAAATCACTTCATATAACTGAACTATAAATTATAGACCAGATATCTTTTGGACTTCTTCTATTGATAATTCAAAATCAAAAATATCTATGTTTTGTTTTTGTCTTAAATTATCATGACTTTTAGGTATTACAATAACACCTCTTTGAATTTGATATCTTAAAACTACTTGAGCCCATGTTTTCTGATATTTTTGGCCAATCTCACTTAATATTGATTTGGCTTCAATGTCATCAAATGATAAGGGACCCCAAGCTTCTGCTTTAACACCCAGATCATTACATGCTTCAATCAACTGATGATTCCAGAATCCTGGATGAGATTCAATCTGATTAACAGCTGGTTTTATTCTTGCATATCCATGAAGTGTTTTTAAGGTGTCGATATCAAAATTTGATACACCGATACTTTTGATTATCTTTTTATCTACAAAAGTTTCAAGGACATCCCATACTTTCAGCATTTGAGCCATATTATCCCAGCTGTGATGAATTAAGTACATATCAATATAATCTGTATTCAAAGCATCAAGGCTCATTTGGACTGATTCTCTTACTTTTTCCGCAGAGTCTATATAGGGACTACTTCCCGGTATTTTAGATGTGATGAAAAATGTTTCTCTTAGATATGCACTTTCTGATATGGCCTTTGCTAAGACTTCCTCATTACGATAACTAATAGCTGTATCAAAGTGTCTATATCCATTTTCTATTGCCATGATGTATTCAGTAGTATCCATGTTGATTGGATTCATATATTTATGGTCTTCTTTTCCAAAAGTATTGGTTCCAGATCCAACTATATCTATCAATTCACCATTATTTAATCTAACTTTTTCCATAAGTTTTCTCCTTGTGATAAAACATCACTCAATCTATACATTGCCTTTTCAATTACTTCTTTTGTTGTCGCAATATTCATTCGCATAAATCCAGTACCATTCTCTCCAAAGATTGATCCTTGTTCAAAGTACAGACTTTCTTTATTTAGGGATTCCACCAGAGTTTCTTCAGCAATCTTTAAACTTCTAAAATCTAGCCATAGTAAGTATGTTCCTTCTAAGGGACTTACTTTAATCTTGGGATGCTTTGTCTTTAAATATTTATCTATGTAATTATAATTATCTTTAATCAGTGATAGGAGTGCATCTAGATATGCATGTCCTTTTTCATAGACAATTTGTGTTGCTATAATACCCATCGTATTTACATGGACATTTCCTGAAATCAGTTTATCATTGGATGCATTATACTTATCTCTTAGGACTTCATTTGGAATCACCACATTGGCAGATTTTAATCCTGCTAGATTAAATGTTTTGCTGGGTGATGTACAAAGAAAGACATGATTTCTTGAGACTTCATTCAGTTCTGTATACACAGTATGTTTAGAACCTTCTAGGATTAAATCATTGTGAATTTCATCTGCTATAACAAGTACATTGTATTGATCCGCTAACTGAGAAATTTTAAGAAGTTCATCTTTAGACCATACCTTGCCTACAGGATTATGAGGTGAACATAAGAGAATGACTTTTACATCCTCATTTTTAATTTGATGCTCTAGCTTTTCAAAATCTATTGCATATGATTGTTGATCATCTACCTTTAAATTATGTATTACTTTCTTTCTATCTAGATTATCTAGAACTATGTAAAAAAGGTGGTATACAGGTGACATGATTAAAACAGAATCCCCTACATCTGTAAATGCTTTTAGTATATTCGATATTGCTGAGATTACACCCGTAGTACATGTTATCCATGACTTCTCTATTTTAGAATTGTGTCTTGTTTGATACCATTTAATTACAGCATCATAATAGGCATCTGTTGTTGCACCATATCCAAGACTCGTGTTTTCAAGATAAGTCTTCCATCCATCTACCAGAAATTCCGGTACTAAAAAGTCTGTATCTGCTACTGTGAAGGGTGGAATGTCTTTCTTATATCCTTCACCTTTTGCCTCTTGAACCAACCATTTATTAGATCCTTGTTCTAAACGATTCTTATTCAATTCAAACATACAATCATCCTTTCAAAATAAAAGACCATTCATATCCTAGGGAAATGAATGGTCTTTGGTGTTTTAGTCTATTGTTGCAATATGTTCAAGTGCTGAAACTGTTTGGTCTTCTTTTAGAAGTGTTACTGTTTCTCTACTTGTTACAATTAACATTGATGTTGTTGGTTTTTCTAACTCTTTAATACGGTTGATATCCATTGTACCAAGTTTGTCACCTGATTTTACTTTATCTCCTACTGATACAATTGCAGTGAAACCTTCTCCACCTAATTCAACTGTGTCAATTCCTAAGTGAAGTAAAACCTCTACGCCATCTTCTCTTGTAATTCCATATGCATGGAATGTTGGGAATACAACTGTAATCTCACCATCACATGGAGCAAATACATCATTTGATGTTGGTTCAATAGCAAAGCCATCTCCCATCATTTTTTCTGCAAATACTGGATCCGCTACTTTTTCTAAAGCTACCATCGTTCCATCCATGAACGCTACTAAATTTTTATCTACTTTTTTACTAAAAAACATTTTACTCACCATTTCTCTTTCTTAATTATATTATACTTAATAATTTTAACATTAAAAGGTTTTTGCTAATTATGTTAATAATACCATAAAAACTCATTATTTTTCTCAAGATTTACACATTGATTTGTAGTGTATCCTTTGTGCATATAATATTTCATTAATTCTCTTTTACTTTTCTGTTTATAGAGAACTTACTTTCATCTTCGATATCAAATAAGACTTTTGAATAATCTAGAAGATCTGCTCCCAATCCTTTTTGATCACTGTATTTACAATTTTCAAGAAATTTTTGGTAGGATACTTCATCTAGTATTCCTGTTTTCTTATACTCTTCATATAGACCAAACATTTGAATTGCAAGTTCATTTTTCATCTGTTGCATAATCATTGTTACTTCTTTTGTCTTATATAAATGTGATGACTCATAGTCATTTACAAGCATCATGAAGTAGTATTCTGTATTAATGATATTATCAATAATACCTACTTTTCCTTTTGTTTCTTCATGTGCTTTAGCCATCAGATTTTTATATCCTTCAAGGTCGTTTAGAAACTGTTTTTGACTTGATACAAATGTTAAGGCATTTAATTGAACTGCCTCACTGACTTTAAAGTCGATATTACTCAATTCACTTAAATCAATCTCTGTAAGACGTTTGCCTTGGGTTAGTAATGCATTAATATATGTTACATAATAAAAGGATAAACGTGATTCAGGATATTTTTTACATGATTTGTAATTTGCACCATCATTAGGTACACCATCAGTAATCATCCAATTTGATATTCCTAATATAAGACTTAAAGTAAACATAATGTTTGCTGTAACCAAAACCCAATACGATGAACTTGTAAAGATTACTATAATACTGATTAAAGCCGTTATAAGATTGAATAAAACACCACCGAAGTTATACCAAAATATTGGAACTTCTTTTCCTTTTGGTGGTAACATTAGACACTGCCCCAATGTACCTGGAATCCCTTTATTATAAATCTTATACTTTCCTTCTTCCTTTTGAATATGGAGTCTAAACATTCTAAAACTCACAAACTTATATCCTGTTAATAAACCCATTACTAAGTGTCCCAGTTCATGTATAAATATTATTACAACAAAGGATAGTATCAAGATTATAATAATCCAAAATATATCTAGTAATGCTATTTTATCTAATATTTTAGACATACTAAATAAAAATGGAATAACAGATATTACACCCAACAAGCCCCCAAAAAGACCTTCTCTAATTTTTTTACTTTTCATATACTTCACCTTTATCTACTTTCCTGTTTAAAAATTCAAGTACTTCATGGAATACTTCCATTGATTCTTTTGGATATCTTTGGAAATGATGTTGAAATTGGTGTGGCATCTCTTCAAAGAAGTGAGACTCAACATCAACTCCTTCTTTTTTCAGCTTTTCAACAAAGTTTTCGGCTTGCCATAGAAATGATCGCATGCCACCATCTACTATATAAGTTGGTGGAAAGTTTCCACTTATATTATCGATTGGTGAAGCATAAAACTTCTTCTCTTTTTTACGCCATCTTTTTTGACCAAGATATGCCCAAGCTATATATTTCATTAACTTCTTAGTGTCTTTTAATTCTTTGTTTTTCCAATCTTCTGTAAAATCATATATTCCACAAAATAAGAGCATTGCATTAATCTTAGTTTGCTCTTGAAGTTTTATATCTAGAGTTTCTTGTAAAGCCTGATTGTCCTGTGTAGTTGCATAGGATGCTGCTATAGTTGCACCTGATGAATCTCCAGCCAAAACTAAATGTTTTATATCATACTGAGAATTCAACAATTCAATTACACTATCAATTTGCAATACTTGCGCTGGAAAGATATTCTCAGGTGCATGTGCATAATTCATTGCGATCACATTATATCCATGTGATGCAAGCATTACACCATAATCTTTAACATTACTGCTGTTCTGTGAGATAAATGCTCCACCATGCAACCAAACAATATAGGTCCCATTATCATTTGATATTGGTTTATAATGATCAAATGTATTCCTTTTGTAAATACTTGGATATTCTATATCTAAAGTAACCTCTACTTTTTCTGCCATTGTATCAATATCATCAGGACTTTTAGATATTCCCGATGGCTTTTGCATTCGAACCATCCAAATAAATGGGTATGGCGTAAAAAACAAAATATTGAGTACAAATAATATTATTAAAATATAAATAAATATCATACGATTGCTCCCATTCTTTAGTTAACTTATTTTATATTATACTGTCTTTTACATTATACGTGAAAGATTCATAAATGTGTAATAAACTTATAAAAGAAAAAACATCTGTAGATAGTTTAAGAGCAATTGCTATTTACTATTTAAACGACTGATTATTTTGATAGACATATTTAATTTTTCCATGACAGCCCCTTCTCTTTTAAGATAAGCATCCTCTTGAGTTCACCGCTGTTGTAGATTATAAGGTCATAGCGTATAATCAAAATATAAATAAAGGAGCTTTTTATGAAAAAACATATAAACATAATCTTGAGTTTCATCTTAATAGTCCTTGCTTTCAATCCAATTCAAGCAAGTACAAAAGATGAGCTTAGCATACTCTTCACACATGATATGCATGATAATTTTGACGAATTTACATCACTTGAAGGTGGGAAAAGACATAAGCGCGGAGGATTTGAAAGACTTTTAAGTGCTATCAATAAAGAGAAAGAGCGTGATCCTGAAGCTTTACTTGTAGATGCTGGTGATTATTCAATGGGAACTCTATATCAAACTATTTATGATAGCCATTCCCCTACACTTAGACTCTTAACAAGATTGGGTTATGATGCGACAACCTTGGGTAATCATGAGTTTGACTTTAGAACAAAAGGTCTTACAGATGCGCTTAATACAGCAAAACGTTATGAAGATAACCCCGTGCCACTTATCGCAAGTAATACCAAGTTTCCAGACACAGAAAATGTTAAAGATTTAAAAGATGCATTTGAAAATTATGGTGTCGTTGAAGATTATTTAATGATAGAGAAAAACAACATTAATATTGCACTGATTGGACTTATGGGGAAAGAGGCCGATAGTTATACTCCAACTGCTGAAGTAGTTTTTGAGAATTATATTGATGAAGCAAAACGTATTGTTAAAAATATCAAAGACAATGAAGACTACGATATGATCGTTGTATTATCTCATACTGGAACTCACGATAACCCTAAACAATCAGAAGATGAGCTTTTAGCAAAAGCTGTTCCTGAACTGGATGTTATTATATCAGGACACTCACATACTGTACTTGAAGAACCGATTATTATTGGTTCAACTGTAATTGCATCAGCTGGTGATAAAGCAAATAACCTTGGAACAATGAAACTATCAAAAGATGGTTCAAGATGGAAATTAGACTCTTATGAAATTAAAGCATTAACAGAAGATGCATACGATAAAGATACTTCTATTGCACCACTTCTTGAAGAATTTAAAGCAGCAGTACAAAGTGAATATCTTGATACTTATGGTTTAACATTTGATCAAGTATTAGCATACTCTCAAAAAGACTTTACACCTTCAAATGATTTGGGTGATGTATTATCAGAGGAACCTTTAGGATACTTAATAGCAGATGCTTATAAATATGCTATCGGACTGATTGAAGCTGATGGAGAAAAAGTTGATGTTGCTGTAACACCTTATGGTGTTATAAGAGACTCTATTACTCAAGGTGATATCACTACTAAGGATGCCTTTAAAGTTTCTTCTTTAGGTTTTGGTAAAGATGGAAAATCGGGATACCCACTTATCAGTGTTTACCTGAGTGGTAAGGAACTAAAAGTAGCAGCCGAGGTAGATGCTTCAATTCAACCTTTACAAGATGTAGCACAGCTCTATATGTCTGGTATGAAGTATTCTCTTAATACTAAACGTATGATTTTCAATAAGGTTACTGATGTTTCTCTCTATAACAATGGTGTTGAAGAAGAGATTGTTGATGACCAATTATATCGTGTTGTTGCTAATCTATATACAGGACAAATGCTAGGACTTATTGAAGACCAATCATTTGGTCTCTTATCCGTTACACCTAAAGATCAAAAGGGTAATAAAATAGAAAATCTTGAAGACCATATTATACTTGATAATCATGGTAATGAATTAAAAGAATGGGTTGCATTAACTCAATACCTGCAGTCTTTTGAAAAAGATGAATCCGGTACTCCTGTTATTGATGATAAATACTATACAACACACGGTTATAAAGAAATAACATCAAACGGTTCTTTAATCGAACGTTTTAAAAACCCTAACAAAATTTCTTTAATGATCTATGGTATTATTCTACTACTCTTACTCATCATATTCTTAATTATTAGATTTATAATTAAATTCATAAAAAAACGTCGTAATAAACAATATACTTAAAACATAAAAAGGGGCTGTATCTTCTGAATCTCAGAGAATACAGCCCCTTTTATACGACTTTTACACCATAAATTAGCGTCTTTTTGATCGTGACATTTGTCTGTAAGTATGACGTTTACCACGTATTGCTACTGATAAAGCCATGATATTTTCTGGATGAGCCATACCTGAATATCCAGCATCGCCAATATGTTGAATATCTACTCCAGCACTTTTTGCATCCAGTGCAAATCTCTCAATTGTTGATGTGCTTGACCCTTCCTGAGATGTACCGATAGTACTCATTGCAAGTGCACCATGCTTATGAATTAAATCTGTAAAGGTCTTCATAAGATTATAATCAACCCCTGGTACAGTTCCAGCAGCTGGTACTAAGATAACGTCTGCTCCAGCATTAATAAACTCTTCGATAACATCTTCAGAATATATATTACCAGCACCTGCACCATGCATCTTACCTGCAATAATTAGGACATCATTACCCAGTAGCGATCTTACAAGTTTAATACCTTCTACAATTTCATTATTACCAATTTGTGTTTTTGGATTTGCAGTTACTACGATGTAATCAAATCCTAAGCTTTTGGCTTTTAATACATTCTTTTCGCTTAATCTCATACCATCAGGATATGGGATGTGTGATGGAACGGGTTCCATATTAACACCTATAAATCTTCCAACTCTAGATTTGAACTCTTTTATATAATTAGGATTCAGTAAGTTTCTTGTAATACTTTCATCTATGAGTGGACCATATTGTCTAATACCACCAAACATATCCGTTGATAAATCATCATATCCAAATATAAATGGTGCATCAAAGTTAAATGTATTTAAGGTAACCATATCCGCTCCAAATGCACTTGCAGTCTCAGCATTGGATATACCATCTAGTAAAGGCATAATACTGATAACTGTCTCTGACATTACCGTACGCCCTTCTGTTTGCTTAATAGACTCAAGTAATTCTTCCTTACTGTAAGTCATAAAATCATTGTATTCTAAATCAAATATTCTTTTCATATGTATATCACTCCTAAGTAGATTATATCATAAAATATTGATATCCAAATAGAAGTCGGATATGCATCTCATAAACTCATAAAAAATAAGAAAAGGTCTTTCTATATTAGTTGAAAGACCTTCCTATTTAACAATTACTCAAATTTAACAATTACTCAAAAAGAGATGCTCCATCTGATTCAATAACACCTTTGTACCAATCAAATGATTTCTTTTTGTATCGGTTCAAAGAACCACTTCCGTCATCATTTCGATCAACATAGATGAAACCATAACGCTTACTTAATTCAGCAGTAGACGCACTCACGAGGTCAATACAACCCCATGCAGTATATCCCATAACATCAATACCATCATCAATTGCTTTATGAACTTCTTTTAAATGTTCTGACAGATAATTAATTCGGTACTGGTCATCAACAGTTTTAACGCCATCAACTTCTATAAGAGTATCTCTAGCACCTAATCCATTTTCTGAAATAAGAATTGGTTTTCTGTATAAATCATAATACTCAGTTAGCAAATATCTAATACCAATTGGATCAATTTGCCAACCCCATTCACTTTCCTCAAGATAAGGGTTTTTAATACCTGTTGTTAGATTCCCTTTACTTACTTCATAATCTTCTGGGTGTGCTGTAACACACTTTGACATGTAGTAACTAAAAGATAGGTAATCACAAGTATTTTCTAAATCTTCTAGATCAGTATCTTCCATTTCTAATTGAATATTCTCATTCTCAAACATTTTCTTTGTATAATATGGATACTTTCCTGTCATCATGACATCAGCAAAAAATTGTGACCTTCTCTTATCATACTTTGCGGCCATGACATCGGTTGGTTTACACGTTCTTGGATAAGATGCAGCTCCCAATATCATACACCCAACTTGATTTTCAGGGTTTATTTCTTTACTTAATTTAACAACTCTTGCATTTGCAACAAGTTCATGATGCGCTGCCTGATATAGATCCTGTTTTGTAAGGTCCTTTGGATCACTTAAAATCCCTGCACCTAACAAAGGATATGACCAAATGGCATTTATTTCATTAAATGTCATCCAATACTTAACCTTATCTTTATATCTTGTCATTACAGTTTTTGCATAATGTTCAAAGAATGATATCAATCTTCTATCACGCCATCCATCATACTTTAAAGACAAAGCATAAGGTGTTTCATAGTGAGAAAGTGTTACAATTGGTTCAATACTATACTTAACACATAGATCAAATATTTTGTCATAAAATTCAAGACCTAACTCATTTGGTAATGCGTCATCTCCATTTGGGAAAATTCGACTCCAAGCTATGGACATGCGATATGCTTTGAATCCCATTTCTGCAAACAATTTAATATCCTCTTCATAACGATTATAGTGATCAATAGCATCTAATTTAAGATTTGACTGATCAATTTCTGTTGTTACACTACCAAATACACCCTTAGGCATATGGTCTTGAATACTCAAACCTTTACCATGTAAATTATATGATCCTTCAATTTGATTGGCTGATGTAGCACCACCCCATAAAAAACTCTTTGGAAACTTATTCATTTTTATATCTCCTTACTATAGATACTTATTATATTTTCTAACAATGATGCTTTAACATCTTTGCTATGAAATATATCTTCATACGCATCAGTGTTGGTGATAATTATTGGCGAAGTAATATCTATTCCAGTACTAATAACAGTTTCAATATCAAACTCCACTAATGTATCTCCTTTATTGACACGTTGCCCTTCAACAACATGCGGTGTAAATAATTCCAAATCTGTACTATCGGAATCAATACCAATATGGATTAAAATCTCAACACCTTCATCAGTGATAAGTCCTACAACATTCGATTTTTGATATATTATGTTAATAACACCTGAGCTAGGAGCTACTACAATTCCAAATTTTGGAACTATAGCAACACCTTTACCCAAGATATTATGTTTGAACAAATTACTGCTTAAATTACTGAATGGCACAAGTTCCCCTTGTATTGGGGAATCTATTAATATTACTTCGCCATATCTTTTTTTGTTTCTGTTACCTCAATGTCTTCAAATCCTAAAATTAGTGTAACAATAAAACCTACTACCAATGCTATTACTATTGCAATTACAGCGTTGATAACGTTTTGTATACCACCACCTAAATAAACAGGTAATGCAGTAAGCCCAGCAACTGAACTGGCATAGGTTCTCATATTAACAAGTCCACCCCATAGTCCTGCTGCACCACCTGCGATCATTACTGCAAGTAATGGACGTTTTAATTTTAGAGTTACTCCATAAAGTGCGGGTTCTGTTACACCAAATAGTGCTGTTGTTCCTGCAGAAAATGCAATTTTCTTCATGTCTTTATCTTTTGTTCTAACACCTACTGCAAAACATGAGCCAGCTTGTGCTAAGTTACTTGCAAGCATACCAGGTCCGAGTAATGTTCCATAACCCAATGCAGCATACTGTGCTAATTGAACTGGCATGAAGCTTATGTGCATCCCAGTCATTACAAATAATGGAGTGAAGGTTCCCATAAGAACTGGAATTAACCAACGTGCTTCATTATTTAAGAATTCAAATACTACATATAATAGATCTCCAATATATGATCCCAGTGGACCTACAACAATAATTGCAATTGGTGCCATAATTAATAATTGTAATAATGGCGCAAAGAATATTCTGATAGTACTTGGACTCACTTTAATAGTGAACTTCTCAACATATTGTTGAATAAAAACTATCAGAATTGGTGGGATAACCGCCGCACCGTATGAAATCAGTTTTACTGGCATTCCCATAAAAGTGATTGCCTCACCTTGCGCTACCATACTTACAAATGCTGGGTGAATTAATAATCCCCCAATTGCACCTGCAACGTATGGATCTGTCTTGAATCGTCTAGCACTTGATACCGCTAGTAATATCGGTAAGAAGTAGAATATTGTATCAGATACTGTATTCAGTAGAATAAATGTCTGTGATGTATTATCAAGTACCTTAAATGCTGTAAGTAATGTTAATACTGCCTTTATCATACCAGCACCACTTATGGCTGGTATTAAGGGTTGAAATATTGCAGAAATTGCTCCCAGTACTTTACTTAGTGCTGATGCATTTTCTTCTTCATCATTGACAACTTCTTCAACAAAGTTGTTTTTTGAAATCTCTGCTGCTACTTTCGCAACATGGGGTCCCAATACAATTTGGAACTGACCACATGAGATTACAACTCCTTGAACACCTGACATTGCTTCAACTGCTTCTTTATTTGGTAAACTATTATCTTTAAGTACAAATCTTAGGCGTGTCATACAGTGAATTACACTGTTAACATTTTCATGCCCACCGACTGCTACTAAGATATCATTTGCTAATTTTTCATATTTATTACTCATAATTTCCTCCTAATTTATTTTGAAATAAATTAAGTTTTGCCCCGAAGGTTACAACCTTAAAAATGATGTAAGTTATCGACTGTAAAGTCTATCAATATGTAAGGTAAAGTACATTTTTTCTGAATCGTTTAGTTCTACATTGTAATTTTGAGCGAAATACTTTTGAATCTTTAATGTACAAAGATATGATTCTGGATAGTTTTCCGTGACCTGTTCAATTAATGAATTTTTATCATCCAATATTTGTGACTTACTAAAAATCCTACGTGAAAAATAACGAATATGTGTTACAAATCTCATATAGTTTAATGATGATTCATCTAATTGTTTTTTGAAATGTAATTCTACAATTTTTAACAAATCATTAACAATGTTAGTTATTTGTACTGTCTCACTAATCTGTGATCCTGAATGCTGTGCATTAACAAGATGCATTGCAAGATATCCTGCTTCATCTTCTGGTAATTCAACAGATAATTCATAGTTGATTAAATCCAATCCATTAAGGGCAGCTGCAAATTCATTGGGATAAAACTTCTTGATATCCCATAATAGAATATTATTAAAACTTTCACCTTTATGGTAACGATTTACTGCAAACGAAATATGATCCGCAATTGAAATATATATATTTTGATCCAATGTGGTTCCTAGCACTTCTTCAGCTTTCTTTATAATAGATATACTTAAAGATAGTATTTTTACAGGTATCTCTTGAAATAATTCATTGAATTTTTCATCTACATTGGACGCATCAAAAATAAATTTCTTTTCAATCTTTGATTCATCAATGGTATCGCCGTTTTTCTTTTGAAAAGCCAAACCTCTTCCCAGTAATATTTCTTCTTCACCTGAATGATTTTCTACAAGACAGGCATTATTATTAAATATTCTTAGTATTTTCATGTTAATCCTTCTCCTTTCCAATAAAAAAACACCAAATAAAGCAAAAAAATTGCATTATGAGGTGTTGCCCTAAATCGGTTACAATCCTTACTAATCAATTATACCTTTTTATATCTTCTTGTCAATATTATATTTGTGCTTCTTTAATTGAGTCTAATGATTCTTAATGTAATTATTTAGTACTAATGAGCAATATATGACTTATATGATATTAATGATTCCAATCTATTTTACTAATCTTTGATAATTTCAACATTTCAAAGCCACACTAGTTAACCACTTACATTATTTTGTAACAATCAAAGATATTTTCGCAATTTATTACATTGTTTGTTACATTCACACAAAAGATATGCTATGCTCTTGATATAAAAGGAGTACTCAAGATGAAATTATTTAAAGCTTTATTTGAAAAGTCAAAATTACGTATTGTCTCTCTAATACTAATGTTATCATTTGTTATGGTCGCTATATTCTTTATGTTCTCACTTACTTTTTCAAAATTTATTATTCAAAATAGAATCTCTGAAAGAGGATTACCACACACGGTTGTCTCTGGATATAAATACTATAACACTATTGATGGTGTTAGATACGAAGAAACTCAATATTATGAATGGCTTTCTAACTTCTTTCAAAAAGAAGCAGAAGCACTTGGATATCGTGTTGAATACAACATTTATGTTGAGTCTACAGACTACTTTTTAGAAGCTTATAATAAGGAAAATTACAAAGTTCTATCAGGTAAATCACTGGATAAACTAGAGGATTACGAGATTGCAATACCTAAAGAATTTTCAGTTAAATTTAAAGGAAATCCAATTGGTCAGACTTTATATGACGAAACACTTGAAAAAACATTCACCGTCGCGAGTATTATTGAGTACCCAAACTATGAATTATCATATCAACCAACTGAAACATTGTCTGACATTGAACTTTTCTCAGAAATTTATAAAGCCAATCTTGTAACTTCTAAAAATACAATATATAGTATTAGAAATCTATTCCAAAACTTTGATGACATGTCCACAACAGACAAGTTTTTTATCAAAGTATATTACGATGATTTCAGTTATTCAAAAGAAAATGAACTCATAAATATATTAAGCTCACCCTATAAAAATGATATGTTTCAAAACAACATAACAGAACTTTATACACTTGAATCACTCACAAAATCTAACCCTTTACCTGAAATGTTAAAAAGCGCCTTGGCAAAATATGTTGTAACAGGTATTATTATTAGTTCAATATACGCATTCTACATTCATCTAAAAAATCAATTGCAGGTTAACCATGAAACACTGACTACTTTCAACTTGATTGGTATTAAATTTGCAAACATACTAAAAGCATACTTGAAGATGTTTGCGATACTTATGATTAGCAGTACATTGATTACAACCACATTTGCTTATATTTTAGGTCAATTTAATCCAATATTTAAACCCACTCTAAGGGTCATGTCCTTGACATATCTCTCAACTTTTGGCTTTCTACTTATTATCATATTTATTTTCTATAGAAATCTAAGCAGTAAGCAAAACAATGCACATGAGAAATTGAAAAGTAAAAATCTAGTTACTATCAAGACTCCCCTACTTAAGCAAAGTAGATTACCCATTGGCCTTGCTATTAATAGACTCATTAGAACTATCGGACTCATGTTAGGATTTGCATTTAGTATAGGACTTTCAATAAGTATGGTACTTATATCTTTATCTTCATTAAACTCAATTTCTAATATCTACCATCCCAAAACTTTTGGAATTACCTTTGATTACATATTGATGGATCCTGATATTGAAACTTACTTTGAATTTAAAGATATGGGCATGGATATCGCTCAAATTAATAAAAACACCAACGTTGCATACCAAGATTATTCCATTAACAAACCTGTAGACAATGTTTCAAAAGGAAGTATGATTACCTTTCTAAATGAGATACATCCATTTATTACACCTTATATTGGTGAAATGCCAACACATCAAAGTACATGGTACGGTGAAGATGGTGCATGGGATGTTCACGAAGTACTTGCAAGTAAACGATTAATGGATACAAATGATTTACGTGTTTATTCAGATCCTGATGGACCCGTAGACAAACACTACCTCTTTACTAAAAATAACTTTGGTTTTTCTGAAGAAGCATTACAAATAAGAGGGGGAGTGCCTACACTTATCGATAGAGGCTTTGTAAGTTTCTCCTATAGGAAACATAGTTATGTCGCACAGATAAGTCATGAGATGGATGTTTATCCAAGTTTAGTGATACTCAATGATAAAATGGATGTTGATGCATTTGAGAACTATCTCAAAGATAAAAATATATCATTTGTAAGCTCAACAGATGTTATGGATGAGTTTGATGCTGCTAACATACGACTTAACAAAGAGTCCTACGATATACTTCTGTTAATTTCTATCGCTATGATATTCCAAACAATCATTAATCTATCAGGCGTCTTGTATCAAATCTCAATTCATAGAAAAGAAGAAGATTCTTTCTATAAAAAGATTGGAATATCTCAATCTTTATTGCAAAAGGTCAATATTTTAGATATTGCACTGCGCTTAATATTGTCAACAATTGTTGTCATAGTATTTACATCAATTTTATTACCGCTACTCAATTCAAGTTTAAAATATGTTTTCGCAATTACATTCTTACCTTCAACCCTATTTAAGGAAATCATAATTGCTTGTATTATTACGTTTACTGTACTGGTGTTATTAACAGTTATCCTATCTAAATATAAGAAAGAGAGTAATTTATATGTTAAAGATTAAGAACCTTAGTAAAAATTATGAAGTTAGCTACGGAACAATTAATGTCTTAGATGATATTAATCTAGAAGTTACAAATGGTGATTTTGTAATGATCATGGGTGAATCAGGATCCGGAAAATCAACATTTATAAATTGTATCTCTACCCTTTTGAAACCAAGTTCAGGAAATATATTTTTAAATGATAAAGATATATCTACCCTTAAAAATAAAGATTTAGAAAAACTTCGTTTACACGAAATTTCATATATCTTCCAAGAGAACTATATGGTAGATGGGCTAACTATACTTGAGAATATTATTGTTGCTAGATTACAATATGACGAGAATGCTAAAGACAAAGCAATTGCACTTTTAGATAAGTTAAATATATCTAATATCAAAGATAAGTATCCACATCAAGTAAGTGGTGGTGAAAGACAAAGAGCAGCAATTGCACGTGCTTTGATTAATGATCCCAAAATTCTTTTTGCAGATGAGCCAACAGCTTCTCTGAATCCTAAAACAGCAGAAATTCTTATGTTAGAATTACAAAAGCTAAATGATGAAGGATTTACCATCATCATGGTAACACATTCAATCAGTGTGGCATCTTTTGGTAAAAGATTATTAGTCCTTTCAGATAAGCAATTCAAAGTGGATATGAAAATACCTGTTGAAAATAAACATGATTTCATTGTAGATACCGTCGGGCCATATCTCTAATAATAAATATCTTACATAAGAAAAGCACAAACTCCTTAGTTTGTGCTTTTCTTATGCTTTATCTTAAATTAATTAAGTTTTTTTAATGGTGCTGGTTCATAACCTTTTAAATCAACTGTAACTATTTTAATAATCTGTTCGTTACCTTCAGTCGGTCTGTCATTAGCACCACGCTCTGCTGATACTACCGTATCAACCGCTTCAATGTTATCCACAACCTTACCAAATGCTGCATAGTCTCCATCTAAATGTGGAGAATCTGATGACATAATGAAGAATTGTGAACCTGCACTGTCAGGATGTTGTGCTCTTGCCATAGACAGGACACCACGCTTATGTTCAAGTGTGTTTTCAAATCCATTACTAGAAAACTCTCCTGCTATACTGTATCCTGGACCACCAGTACCTTGGCCATCTGGATCCCCACCTTGTACCATGAATCCTGGGATAACTCTATGGAAAATCAATCCATCATAGAAACCATCTTCTATTAATGAGATGAAGTTATTAACAGTATTAGGTGCTATATTTGGATATAACTCAATAAGAATTTTATCTCCATTTTCCATCGTTAATGTTACTTCTGGAACATTATGATCTGTGGGGTTTTGTGGTTTTTCAGCAGGTGCTTTAGTACAAGCTGTTAGTACCAAAATTGCTAATAAACTTAATAGTAGTTTTTTCATTAATTTATCTCCTTTTATTACTTCAATTATCATATCATATGTATTTTTAATTCGCTACGAATTTTCAAATTAGACTATGTTAAATTATAGATTTTATAAAAGGATTTATAGTTACTAATATTTACTATAGAGGGATTTCTGCATCCGTGTAGTAAACCACACCAACAGCTCCTGGACCTACATGAAGACCAATTACAGGCCCAATACTAGAAATTAATATATCGACATCAAAATTTTTCTTAAGTATTTTTTCAAATTCAAGCGCTTCATCCATACAATTTATATGATGTATTGCGATTTCTTTAATCTTAGATACTGCATTGTCTTGGTTCATTTTATCTACCATCGCAAGGATAGCTCTTTTTTTAGTTCGCACTTTCTTATATACCTCAACACTACCGTCTTCCACTGTTAGAATTGGGGTGATTTTAAGCATGTTTCCAAACAATGCCCCTGCTTTTCCAATGCGTCCACCTTTTTCAAGATAATCAAGGTTATCAGGAATAAAGAGGAATCTAGAATGTTTTGTATTTGCTTCAATTGCTTCAACAATCTTAGAGTATGATTCACCTTTTTTAGCAAGACGTGCCCCTACTAAAACAGAGAATCCTAACTGCATACTATTACTTCTAGAGTCTATAATTGTAATTTTTCTATCAGGATATTCTTCTTTTAAAGTATTTGCAACAAGGCTTGCCGAATTAAATGTACCACTGAAATCCGAAGATATAAATACACCTATAATGTCGTTTCCTTTATCAAGAATTGAACGCATTAATGCTTCTGTTTCTCCAATTGATGGTTGAGATGAAATGGGTATTCCTTCTTTTTCCATTCTTTGATAAAATGTTTTGTTATCAACATCAACTTCTTTGATACTTTCATTACCATAGGTGAAAAATAGTGAAAGTATTTCTATACCATATTGTTTTTGAACATCCTTATCAATGTAGGATGTACTATCTGTTATTATCGTTATTGCCATATATTCTCCTTTCGATCGTACTTACATTATATCTCATCACAAATAAACTACAAATACTCTTTGATGAATTCTGAATTTTACAAAATCATTATATTACGTAATCGTCAGCGTGACTTCTACTTTCTAATGTTTCTAATTTTTTAATATATTTTAAAACGTCATAGATACGATTGAAATCACGACTTGTGAACTGTTCAGATATATATATACAGTTTGAAAATCATTATCTTTTTCATGCAATCTGGATGCGATAATCAAATCAGCCTCAGCTGAATTATCAACAAATTCAATGTGATATTCAGGGGTAAATCTTTCTTTGATTTTTGTCTGAACATGATGTGAATAAATTGATCCATAAACAACTCTCATAAATATTTTAATACTTACTTTTAGATCATGAGCACTGTATAAACTTCTAACCAAGAGATAACTTTGTAATTTATAATAAGGATTATTAATTGATTGTGGACAGAGTATGTATTCTTCCCACATGTTCTCAAAAACTTCTGTTAAGGTATCGTGTTTTTTTATGTAATCATAATCAGCTATAAAAAATCTTTTAAGCATATCATCATCTAAATTAATAAATTCCAATAAGACATATATTTGCGTTGTTTTTAGTTCAATGAATGTTTTCAAAGATGGTGTAAGTGTATTAAAGTGTTGTTCATATATATAAGTCCAAATTGAATGGTTATCTAGCATATGATCTCTAAATTCATGGATATCATAGATTAATGCAGATGTAAACATATCTTGTGTTGTTACAATCAAACAGAAAAACTTCCATTCGTCCATACTCCAATAAGATAAGTAACTGGGTTTATCAGGAACATTATTATTGTCTGCAATGATATCTTTAAATACTTCTGGAAATGTTATTTTATAATTCATATTGATGGCATACTCGACCATAAATATTAGCAAAGCTAAACTTTCTATTCTGTGATCAATAATTTCTAGGGATAAGTCTCGATTCAATTTTTTAGAAATATCTAAATATTTATTTGTATTAACCATAGTTTTTATATTTTTAACCGAGGCATGAATATAATTCATCAAAAGAAATACATACATTCTACGTGTATATTCTGGTCCTTCTAATTTTAAGTTACCTTTCATTGTAATTTTTAAATTAAATACTTGTAAGTATGAATTTAAAGCTTGTACACGCCTTCTCAATGTTGACATTGATATTGCGTATCGTTCAATAAAAAGGGCATTATCTGGACATCTAAAATAGCTTTCTGTTAAGAGTTGATAATCTAAATCATTACTTAAGATATGTTCATAGTAAATATGTAGATACTTAAGATTGCCAATAAATTTAAAGCCTTCTCTAAGATTTGATTCAATCAATTGTTTTCCTATTCCAAATAAACTTTCATATTCATAATTAATTTCATGACATATTGTCTGAATTGTTTCAACATTAGATTGTTTCAATTTTAAGTAAATTTCATTACGTGTCATGTATCCATCTGTTGCTATTAAGATATCTAAAATATCTTTTTTAGCCATATTCTATCTGTATATAAAATCATAAAATAACTCTTTCACTTTTTCTACTTGAGTAGACTATTTATTGGTACGAATATGCTCTTTATCTATTGTAATATTGAATTAACGATAGGAAAATACTTATCATATATAGAAAGGAGCATTAATATGCGAAATAAATTTGTATCAGTTTTCCTAGCATTCCTAATGATTATAGGTAGCATTTATGCAGTGCCTACGGCACATGCATTAAGCACAACCAACACTGATGGGGTGACCTTAAGGAAAACAGCATCTTTACAATTGGATCAACTCAATCGTTGGACAATTGACTTAGAGCTAGAATTCAAACCGATAGTAAAATCTCAGGATATTGTTATCGTTTTTGATAAATCTGGCAGTATGGACAGTAACAGTAGACTCGAAAACGCCAAAACGGCGGCTAAAGATTTTACAGACATCTTATTAAATACAGCAGATGGTCCACACAATAACAAGATTGCCCTAGTGACATTCTCCGGCGGGTATTGGGAAGCAGCTTCCTTTACCAGCAACGCGACATCTTTAAAAAATAAAATAGAAGATATCGACGCAAATGGCGGTACATTCACACAAGGTGGTCTTAAAAAAGCGAGAGACATGCTTGCAAGTAGTAATGCTGATAATAAAATCATCGTCTTACTAACTGATGGACTTCCAACTTATGGTTTTGGTCTATCAGCTGCTGGTAAAACTAAATACGATGCTCAAACACCTACTACTGCGGACACTCAAAACTCCTATAGAGAAACAATCACTATCACATTCACAGTAAGAGTTAAAGATTCACTGGATACAGATGCGGTTAAAAAACTTCATAACTTAGCAACAATTGGTACTGAAACACCCGATGTAGATATACCTACTGGTAAAG
>JAAYGI010000075.1 GCA_012727815.1 Erysipelothrix sp. | reverse complement strand
GCGCTAACTTCATCAAGAACATTACAAAGAATATGCCAGACTCATTACAAGGTATTAAAACGATTCTTCTATATCCAATACTAGGATTACTCTTAGTCGGATTTATTATGTTACTTGTTAATGTACCAATGAGCTATATTAACAATGGATTAAATAACTTCCTTGAAGGATTGTCTGGAACAAACGCAGTCTTACTTGGAGCACTTCTTGGAGCAATGATGGCTTTAGACTTAGGCGGACCAATTAATAAGGCAGCATACGTCTTTGGTACTGGTACTTTAGCAGCAACCGCTACATCTGGTGGATCTGCAGTTATGGCTGGTGTTATGGCAGCAGGAATGGTTCCACCACTAGCTGTATTTATCGCAACTGTATTATTCAAAGATAAATTTACACATGACGAAAGACAAGCTGGTATTACAAACTTAATCTTAGGAGCTTCATTCATCACTGAAGGAGCTATCCCATTTGCGGCAGCAGACCCAGTAAGAATGATTTCAAGTTTCGTTGTTGGTTCTGCAGTAACAAGTGCAGCTATCCTTGGATTTGGTATTAAAGTATTAGCGCCACATGGAGGAATCTTCGTAATCTTCCTAGTATCAAACCCATTACTATACTTAGCATTTATTATTCTAGGTGCAGTAATCTCAGCATTCATGATTGGCTTCTTAAAGAAACCAATTCATCAATAATAAGCATTCAAAAGGAGAACAATTATCTGTTCTCCTTTTTTATTTATTTTCTATCTTTTAAGTATTTTCTTAGTTCTTGACGGGTTCCAAAATTATGAATGGACACTAAATTTTCAATGTAAAACTGACGCTCTTTACCATCACTTGTTCGAACAGTGACTTTCGGAAGAAACTCAACACGCTCTACAAGTGGTTCTCCCTGTTTCGTTAAGCTTAAATCAAAAGTTCGACCATCATGAAATCTTTTATCAGCATCATCGAAAGATTCATCATTAATTTCAAATATGTAATCATCTCCAAATTTCGTCAATAAAGGAGACTCTATACTCACAAGTTCAAACTCATCATTTGCGGTATTTAAAGAAGTCATATTCCCTTCGATATAACTACTCATACCAACATTGTTTAAATAATTCATTTGATTTAACGTACCGTATAAATGAATTTCACCAAAGTTCACAACTTGCTTATCACCATTAGTGTAAACAACTTCACCTTCCGTTATTAAGGCATACTCATCGAAGGATCCAGAAACCATTTGCATATTAACATACTCCAAATATTGTCGATATAATCCTGTGTATTGTGGATTGTAATCATACATTGGTGTTGCTTCATACTTATTATTGTGTTGATCATAGAAAGTTATTTTATCAATTCTTCTCGTATCATAAATATTTGAAACATATTGAATAACAAGAGTTGTATCATCAAAATCGCCAAATGACTTTTCCACATACATCTCACCATACACCGGATTCGATAAATGTTCTCTAGCAACCATTATCGATACGACTGCAATAAACACTATCAAAATCCCTATTGTTGATGTGTGTTTTTTCAATTTATCAACCATCTAATCACCCACCTTCTTATCTTCACTATAGCATATTATGAATGTGAACTTTAATTAATATAGTAATTATATTCAACTTGACCCTTCTCCATTAGTAAATTCTTATCAGGCGAACTCTTTAAGAAGTTGAAGTATCCTAGGATACTTCAAATGGATATAGCCTTTATCCATTTACTTTATTATTGACAATATGAAAAAAACTGCAATTTATGTCGCTATATAACGCGAATCATAAACACCAGATTATTTATTCTCTGTCTTATTACCGCCTCATTATTCCATTAATAAGTATATGGTTTAAAAGGCACTTTTTTAATAAGTTGTTAAACTTATATATAAACTATCTTAGCTAGGAATATACTCTACCCCATCTTCTTCTAACTTACTGATCACATCTTTAAATAAAGGAAGTTGTTTTTTATTCGCAACTAACATCTCATCCATCATTTCTTTTGCAACACTTCCAGAAGTAATTAAAGGATTAATTGTAAATGCTTGCATTAAAGAATTATAGTCTCCTCCAACAGCTGCTTTAATTACTAGTTCTTCCATTGATTTCATTAACTGAATCGCACCTCTAGCTTCAGGTTCAAAATGACCCCAACGAATTGGCTCTGCACCATGTGCAGTAACATAACTACTGATCTCTACAACTGAATCATATGGTAAATCAGTAATCGCCCCTTTATTTTGAGTAGATACTACGATTTGTTTTCCAGTATCATTTACAATAGCAGAAATAATTTCACAGGCAACATCAGAGTAATATGTTCCACCTCTTAAAGAAAGTTGTTCAGGTTTGTAATCCAATGCCTCATCTTTGTACAACTCAAACAATTCTTTTTCCGTATTCTTGACAACTTCAGCTCTCGTTTGATGTTTTAAATAATCTGCATGACCTTGGCTAAACATTAAATCGGTGATGTAATAGTATCTGTGATACCCACATGGTAATAAACCGAGACTTTTAATTTGTTCATAATTGTAAGGTGTTTTAGATATATTTTGAACTTCGCTAATTGAGATATAATTTGGACTCTCTGTATTATAAACTCTCTCAATTAAGTCATCAGTTAACTCATTCCCTTTTTCATCCCAAACCCTATGCCAATGAAAATGATTTAATCCCGCATATTTATGATATAAAGTTCCTGGTTCTGCGTCTAACACTTTATAATTCATTTTGGT
>JAAYGI010000074.1 GCA_012727815.1 Erysipelothrix sp. | reverse complement strand
TTTTTGCTCAAATACTGTCAATATTGTCTTCATTAACACACAAATCATCGATCATAATTAGAAATAAAGATCGATGAATTTTCACTTGCAAAATGTTCAAATCAGTTCTGGTTATCCGACTCATTCCAGTATTCAATGAATAGGGCTAGCATAACACCCATGAGTAGTCCTGCACTGGCACCACCTATTGCATTTCGTAAAGTTGAATCATGAACAACACCTTGTGGTGGAACAGGCTGTGAGATTCGTTGGATGTAAGGTTCGATAACTGATATTGAACTATTCTCAAGGATAGTAGTATCTCCAGCCTCATAATAAGCATTTACATTCTCTCTATCAATATTAAGCTGTTCTAGATAAGTTTCATATCTAGCAATTTTATATTCTTGCATATTAATTTCGAGTTTTAAACTATTAATATCACGAGCAATTTCATTAATTACGGTTTCACTCTGGGATTGGTTGCTTTCTTCGAGTTGAATCAATCTTTCTAACTTACTGTTGGTGCTGTTAAGTTCTGTGGTAGCGTTTCTTAGTTCGATATCATAATTATTTATGAAATATGTAATTGCACTTTCTTTGGTGTAAACATCAACGTAATTGTAGAAGCTTTCATAGAGTGCTAGTGCTAATTCGTACGAGTTATCCGAGTTTGATCCGGTAACGCTTACTATAAACACTGTGTCATCATCAGTGGATGTTGTAGTACTGTAACTTATTCTTGAGCGAATAGAGCTAATGCTTTCCTCAAGTTTTAATTTTTCCTTAACGTCCAAGATAACTGAGTTACTTTTTATAAGTTCCATAAATTGATCATTGCGTTTAATATTAAGTGGAAAACTCTCATATTCGGTTAGGACAAAAGATGGCACATTAACTACAATATCCATTTGTGTAGTGTAAGTCGTGTACTTTGTAGAATATGAGTAAGCAAATGAGGCTATAGTTACGAGGATCGTAATGACTAAGATAAGAACTCTGTGCTTTAAAATACTTGATATAATTGCTTTTAGATCAACTTTGCTTTCTAAGGAATTTTGATTGTATTTTTCTGACATGTTTGCCGCCCTTCGGATATGAATGAATTACAGTAACATTATATCTAAAACCAATGGATAAAAACAATCAATTTTGTTTTCTTGTGACATAAAATTGGTATTTCTTTTAGGTTTTATATTCTGACAATCAATAAAGTGCTTATAATTGTGTAAAAGTATAGAGACCTCAGAGCTTTACTATGATGTTGAAAAGAATACAAGCGTAATATATCTCAACTTTTACTTCACTATAGCTCACATCATTAACAATTCTCAAACATTTTATAAACGGAAACGACCTAGACTATACTGAGAAATACTGTAAGGGGTGCGATATGGTGAAGATGTTTGGGAATATTAAAGAATATAAACCACCATTGATACTATCATGTGCACTCGTGGTAGTCTTTTCTGTAGGTTCATTACTGTGTTTAGTAGGGGTGATAGTTTTCCCAGAGCTAGTTATATACTTAATACATAGTACTGCTTTGGTTTCATTGATCTTGTCGGAAGGGTTGTTTAAACGCCCGTGAAGCCTACGAAGAGATGTACAACAATCTTTATGATCTCATCATCTCCGCTATCATGATGCCAGAGATAGACGGTTTTGAATTTGCTGAGAGTGTCCGAAAGATCAATAAGCACATTCCCATTCTCTTCATGTCCGCTAAAGATGATTTACCATCAAAACAAAAAGGCTTCAATCTTGGCATCGACGACTACATGGTCAAACCAGTCGTGCTAGAAGAGTTAAGGATATCACATACCATGTTAGCACTCCCTAGTAGTAGACAAGTTATTTACTACTACTTGGAGTGTTTTAATTTGAAGGTAGAAGAGTTTATATCACAAAATGAGTGATTCTAACGCAATAATCAACTAAATATCGATAATATCGCTGTTTATTTGATTAGTAAGGTAACCTATGGTAGATTAATCACAACAGAGGTGATATAAATGATAAAACAACTAACAATTAGAAATCTCTACAATTACGAACAAGAGATAACACTGGACATGACGCCAAGCAAAGAAATGAGATCTGTTCACAAGAACGATCAAGCAGTCATTTTTTATTTTGCACTGACTGATGTATCAAGCAATTTGCTGAGTGCGTTGAGAGAGTCGATTGATTATATTCTGTCAGGTGGTAATACTAAGTCCAGCTCAAATAATGATACATCCTTGTTTGAATTGATCGTTGAGAACGAAGGAAATGAGATAAGGTATGGCTTTGAGATTGATAGCGACGATGGTGGTGTAGTTGATGAGTGGATACTCAGCAAGAGCAAACACTCCCGCAAAGAGACGATGCTGTTTCAACGGTGCGAACAATTCG
>JAAYGI010000073.1 GCA_012727815.1 Erysipelothrix sp. | reverse complement strand
GTTTTATTTTGTGAAAAATAAGGAAAAAGATAAAAAATTAATGACTTTTAAAACAAAAATTACTCTCATAGTTATATTATCTAAAAAATGATACAATTTAAACACAGAAAGTTGGTGTAATTATGGTAAATTGGTGGCTTTTAATTGGGATACTAATTATTGTAATAGGATTTGGTTTTAAAATAGATTCAATAGCTGTTGTTATTGTATCGGCTGTAGTAACAGCCTTGTTAGGTGGTATTAGTTTCTTAGAGATACTAGAAATACTGGGAGAGCGTTTTGTTGCAAACCGTGGTATGAGTATTTTTATCTTAACACTACCCATTGTTGGAATTAGTGAACGGTTTGGTTTGAAGGAGTCGGCTGTTAAATTGATACACAGTGTAAAAAGTCTTACAGCAGGTAGACTACTATGGATGTATCAATTTGTAAGACAAATGGCATCTGCTTTCTCACTGAGATTGGGAGGACACCCACAGTTTGTGCGTCCACTTATTCATCCAATGGCAGAAGGTGCAGCAATCACTAGTAAAGGTTCAGAACTTGATGAAAAAGAGGTGGAACTTGTAAAAGGTGCCGCCGCAGCCAGTGATAACTATGCTAACTTCTTTGGTCAGCAAGTATTCCCAGCAGCGTCAGGTGTTGCACTGATTGTAGGTACAATGGTAGATGCTGGATATGATGTTACAAATACACAGATAGGTCTATGGTCTATTCCTGCATTCTTGGTAGCATTACTATTTGGTTATATTCAATTTATGATGTTAGATAAAAAAATAGGAGGTAAAGCGAAATGAATGCATGGAGACTATTCTTAGAAATGTGGTATGTATTAATTGGTTTTATCTTGTTAGCTTCGGCTATTAATGGTTATAAGGGCGTTAAAGACAATCGTAAATATGGTGTCTTTGCATTCTGGACAATTCTTGCTGTGTTATTTGCAGCAGGACCTTATATTCCTAATAAGTTAAATGGTATATTGGTAATTGCAATGGGTGTGCTATCAGCTTTAAAACTGGTAAACCTAGGAGATATCAAACAAGTATCAGATTCATTCAGAATGGATGAATCAAATAAACATGGTAACTTGATTTTTATTCCATCACTTATAATTGCATTTGGAGCATTCTTATTTGCTTCAGTATTACCGAAAATCGCAGGAGATGCATTATCGGCATCTGATCTAGGATATATAGCAATAGGTATTTCAGCGGTACTTGGACTCATTAGTTTAATAATGATTACAAAGGCACCTGTAAAATATGTTGTAGAAGATGGATCACGTCTTGTTAGGACAATGGGATCATTCTTAATACTTCCACAACTATTAGGAGCATTGGGTGCTATCTTTACAGCAGCCGGCTTGGGTGATGTTGTAGCACACATTGTAGGCTCAATGATACCTCAAGGTAATGTATTCCTAGGTGTTGTTGCTTACGTTGTAGGTATGGCTTTATTTACGATGATCATGGGTAATGGATTTGCAGCATTTACTGTTATTACAGTAGGTGTAGGGATTCCATTCGTAATATCACAAGGTGCAGATCCAGTGATTGCAAGTGCACTTGCAATGACAGCAGGATTCTGTGGAACACTCTTAACACCGATGGCTGCAAACTTTAATATAGTGTCAGCAACCTTACTGGAAACCAAGAGTCAATATACAGTTATTAAATACCAAGTGCCATTTGCACTTGCAATGCTAGTAGCACATATTCTTATGATGTACTTCTTCGCATTTTAGAAAGGACAATTTATTATGAAAAAAATATTAATTACAGGATTTGATCCATTTGGTGGAGAAAGTATGAACCCTGCTTATGAAGCAGTAAAACTTGTACCATCAGAAATCAAAGGTGTAAAAATTATAAAATTAGAAATCCCAACAGTATTCGATAAATCTATTCAAGTACTAGATGAGGCAATGATGGAAATACAACCTGATGTTGTAATTAACGTAGGGCAAGCAGGAAATCGCTTTGGTATTACACCAGAGAGAATTGCAATTAATGAAGATGATGCACGTATTAAAGACAATGAAGGAAATCAACCAATTGATACACCTATCGTTGAAGATGGTGCGAGTGCATACTTCAGTACACTACCTATCAAAGCAATGGTTGAGAAGATGAAAGAAAAAGGAATCCCAGCATCTGTATCAAATACAGCCGGAACCTTTGTTTGTAATCACCTAATGTATGGACTTATGTATCTGATTGATAAGAAATATCCTAATACAAGAGGTGGATTTATCCATGTACCTTATGCTACAGAGCAAGTACTAGATAAACCAAATAGCCCATCACTTAGCATTGAACAAATCGCAAAAGGTCTTGAAGTTTCGATTGAGGCAGTTATAGACAATGTTGAAGACATCAAAGTAGTTGGTGGAGAAATATCCTAATATGATTAAGTCTGGTTATATACCAGACTTTTTTATTGAATTTATCATTAAGGTTTATACCAGGTATTAGAGTAACTAATACAAAAGGAAGTGATTATATAATCACTTCCTTTTATATTTTATGTAACTAGTATGAATCTCATGTAACATTTAATCTATGGAAACTAATACTTTTCCTTTTCTGACATTTTTTAAAGTAGCGAGTTCTTCTTTAACATCTTTCATTTCTATTACTGTAGAAATTATGTCTTCAGTGTTGATATTACCACTTGCTAGTATATCTATCGCTTTTTGCATGGTGTAAGGATTTATATAGGAAGTATGAATCGATATTTCTTTAAGAAATGCTTGGTAGGGATTGAAAGAAACAGTTGCATTAGCATCTGCTACTCCAAATAAAATGACTCTTGTTCCTTTTGTACTTATATTAATAGCATCTTCCATTGTTGAAGGTAAACCTACACATTCAATAACAGAGTGTAAATGGGTGATATCTTTTTCTTTTAATAGATCCTTTAAGTTTTCTTTAGCTGTATTAACAAATGTTACTCCGAGTTGTTCTGCAAGTTCCTTCTTTGTATCATCAATATCTGTAACTATAATCTTGCAATTGTAAGATCTTAATAATGATGTCATAAGTGCTCCGATTGCGCCAAAGCCGATGATTAATACATTATCATATGGTTTGATATTACTGAGTTCTACAGCTCTTAAACAACATGATAAGGGTTCGGCAAGACTTGCATCTTTTAGGGAGAGATGATCTGGTATTTTATAAACATTTTCTTCAGGTGGACAAATGTATGTGGCCATACCTTTAACAACACCTTTGCTGTTGTCGCATAAATGTATGAGTCCAACCTTACAATATTCACATGCTTTACAGTGCCAATTAGGATCTACAACAACACGATCACCTTTTTTAAAAAGCGTCACATCCTTACCTATATCTTCAACTACACCACTTACCTCATGTCCAAGTATGACAGGATAAGTAAGAGGTCTTGCACCACTAATACCATTATATTTATGAACATCTGTACCGCATATACCACAATAAGATATTTTTACCTTAACAGCATTATTTGTAAGTTCAGGAGTTTTGACTTTCATATGTGCTATCTCATGTTTATTTAATAATACGATAGCATCCATATTAAGTGTTACCTTTAAATTTACTGGTAATATCACAGATTAAATCTGATTTAACTTGAGAAATGTTGTTTTTAATAGACTCTATCGTTCCATTGCTACTCATGGCAACGACTTCAAGTAATAATGGAAGATTAACACCTGAGTAAGTAAGGATATCATTTGGAAACCCGAGTTCGAATAATTTTGATAGGACGATATTAGCTGGTGTTCCACCGTATAAATCAGCCAAAATAATGAGTCCATTTTCATTATAGATATCATCAATCATCTTATGAACTTCTTCTTTATATACTTCAGGATCCACACCTTCGAGTAAAGATAATGTACTGATATTAGAATCAGACCCCATTATCATATTGCTTGTTTCTACCAAAGCACTGGCCAAAGGGCCATGTGTTACAATTAAAATATTTATCATTTATTTTCCTCTTCTTTCATTGTATCCTAAGTTTATAATGCTCCTGTGTTTATCACAATGCCATGTATTGCACGAGTGTAGGTGCATTATTGAGATTTTAGAATAACTTGCTATATATTTTACTCACAAGATTATATAAATCTTGATAGTTGTTAATTGTTTGATATGAATTGATAAATTCTTTGTTTGATATCAGTTCAGAAATTATATTCCACAACCTAAAATCTTGTGGATTATTTTTTTCAATTGATACAAGTAATACAATATTGACTTCATTTTCTCCATCCCATAGGATTGGCTCTGTTAGCAGAGCTACAGATATAAATGTAGTATCACTTACTGCTTCTTCAGGGTGTAAAATAGCAATACCATCACCAAAGTAAGATGAAGGAGTTTTATTTTCATGTGATAATACAGATTGTTCAAACTCTAAGTTTTCTCCAAAATGCTTGTGGATAGATTTCAAAGTTTTATTAATAATCATTTTCTTATCTTTTACTTTTCCTCTAAAAAATAAATTTTCGTGTAACTTACTTAACATATAATCAATAGTTTCAAGACCTCTAAGTGCATAATCAATCTTCTTGAGATCTGAATCATCTAAAAAGAAATTGATATGTCTAACAGTAGGGTATGTCTGTGCTATCTTGGCATCAGTTGTAAGTACAGCACTATATTTTTGGAGTATTTCAGATGTAATTTCAGATTCTGTAATAACATCGATATCTTTAATGTTATTAGTATTTCTGAGTATTTTCTGTTTAATTAAGAACAAATCACTTTGTCTGTAAGGGGATATTATTAGGATATTGTTTGTATCTAGGTTGGATATTTTCTTATCAACAGGTGATATAAAATGTATTGTTATATAACCTATTTCATCTTCTGTTAGAACAACATCTCTACCAAAGATTTCAAGCGCGAAATCATTAGCGATATTATGCGCTAAAGGAAAAGATTGTTTAAGATTCAACATAGATAGATTGCTAAATTGCATATTGTTATATACACGTGTCTTTAATGGCATGGTATGTAGGGCCAGTGCAATTCTTAAGTCCAACTCATTTGTTAAATCTATTTGATATAGTACAGCTATTTTTTCTAGTGCTTCAAGTATTTCAAAACTTGTCTTAGAAGAAATGAAGTTCTCATCATCCAATTCTCGTTTTCCAAAGATATTAATTGCAAGATATTTAATTTCATCCTCATAAATATCTAAATTGAAGTGGTCAGAATAGTTTTTAACTATTTCTCTGGCCATTTGCTCAATGTGTAGAAAGTTTGGTCCTAGATCTTTATCTTCATTAAGTTTTAATGGATATCCAGCCCTGATTCTACTAATAGATACTTGTACGTGTATAACAAGGTTTTGTAATACAATCTCAGATATACGATATTTATAATCCAAAAACACATTCATTAAGATGTCACTGATAACTTGTAATTCGTCATTTTTTTTACTATGACTGTCATCAGGGATCATACTTATCATGGGTTTTGCTACAATACTTTCTTTAATTAAGCAAAAGCGCTTATCAATCTCACTACCAATGATTTTTATTCCATGACTGGGTTTAGAATCAAGGGTTAAGTTATACTTGGCTAATTTTGATCTTAATATCTTTAAGTCACTAGATATTCGTGATTGACTAATATATAACATATCAGCAAGATCCAGACTTTTTACATAATCATTGTTACCAATCAAATATTCAATTAAAAAATCAACACGTGAACTTTGGTTAAAGAATTCGTTGGTTGATTCAAAAGAACGTTGTGCATTTTGTACAAAATTAGTCGCAAGTTTGGGATCTAGTATATTTAATACGCATCCCTTACCAGGCAAGGACTCTATCTCAATGCCAAATTCAGCACAAGCGTCTCTAATAACTGACAAGTCATTTTGTATCGTGCGGATTGATAGCTTAAAGGTATCTGCAACAGAACTTAAGGTTAAAAGTTTACCTTCGTTTTTATAAAACTCAAAAAATATTTCTATTTGTCTTGTGGTTAATAACATCAAATGTTCCTTTCTTATTTTCATAGTTCTTTTCATTATAGTAATTTCACATCTACAGTATAACGTATAGTTATAATGAAAGTAAGCACTTAACTATCCGTGTATTGCATCTATGTTCATGAAAAGTAAAGTATGTACATCTTTGTCATTTAGTTTATGATGTAAATGTAGTAAGCGGTAACACTCCGGAGATGCTGCTTAATTACTTTACTGTATAGTATAGGAGGAGTATTATGAATATTTTATCAGCGATATTAGTAATGTTGATTGCGACATGTTCAACATGGTGGTTCAGTCATACAATTACAAGAACATGGTTATATCCATTATGGTCAGGATTCTTAGTAGGGATTGCACTTGGTAAACCAGTCGAAGGAATGATGATTGGAGCGGCAATCAACTTGCCGTATGTTGGCTTTATTACAGCAGGTGGATCAATGCCAGGTAACCCAATGTTTGCAGGTCCAGTAGGAACTGCGCTAGCAATTGTATCAGGACTTGATACAGGAACAGCAACAACAGTAGGTGTTATTTTGGGATCTGTTTCAATTCTTACATGGAATGCTTATATGACATTGAATGCATTTTGGGTACATGCGGCAGATAAACATGCGGCAACAGGAAACCTTAAAATGGTAAGATTCTATAACTATGTACCATCATTTTTCGTATCATTAGTATTTAACGGAATACCAGCATTACTTGTTGTGTTATACGGTAGTGTGTTTGGAGATTGGTTACAAAATTTCCCACTAGCTATTGTTAATGCATTTGAATTAGTTGGAGCTTTAATGCCAGCACTTGGTATTGGTATGTTATTGAACTATATTGGTAAACCAAAATTAATTCCATTTTTCTTCGCAGGGTTCTTTATGACAATTTACTTTGGCTTAGATACAATGGCAATTGCAATTATTGCAGCGATTGTAGGTATGGTTATCTTTAATTTTACAAAAGAAAGTGAGGTAGCATAATGAGCGAAAGAACATTAAGAAAATCGGATTTAATTAAACACTGGTTACTTGGTTACTCAAGTGAAACAGCTTATAACTATGAAAGGTTACAAGCACTTGGAAATGCGAATGCTATCCAACCAATCATTAAAAGATTATATGATGAAGATCAATATGCTGAAGAAATTCAAAAGTATATGGTGTTCTTCAATACTGAACCAAGTTTCATAGGTCCTGTTATTCATGGTATAACAGCAGCTATGGAAGAGAAACGTGCTAATGGAGAAGATGTATCTGCGGATGACATTAACTCAATTAGACTGGCTCTAATGGGTCCAATCGCAGGTATTGGTGATGTTGTATCTCAATCAATTATTTATCCTGTACTAGCAGGGATTGCGATTCAATTAGCACTTGCAGGAAACTTATTTGGTCCTATTTTATTTGAAGTAGGTTACAAGGTAAGTATGCTTGCAATCGGTTATTCAATGTATATGTTGGGTTATAAAAAAGGTAAATCTGCAATACTTGAATTATTACAAACAGGAGTATTAAACAGACTAATTGAAGTCTTTAGTATTATAGGATTGATGGTAGTTGGTAATATGGCTGTATCAAGAGTAAACGTAATAACGCCTTTAAGTTTTACTTTTACAAATGATCTAGGAAATGTAGTGTTTAATCTACAAGAAGGTGTACTAGATGCACTTTTACCAGGTATATTACCATTACTAATTACTTTAGGAGTTTGGCAGTTATTAAGAAAACGTGTTAAACCTTTAACAATAGTATTGATTATATCAATCTTTGGAGTTATAAGTTCATTACTAGGAATATTAGTAGTAGCTGTATAAAACATATACGCAAGGATTAAAAGTCCTTGCGTATTTTACTAGGAGGAATTATGAGTGTATTTATTTCACCCTCAATAATGTGTTGTGAGTTTGATGCATATGATGCATTTATAAAGAGTTTTGAGGATAAAAAAATTGAAGTGATTCATTTTGATGTTATGGACGGACATTATGTCGATAATATAATGTTAGGTACCAATACATATAAAGAATTAAAAAAGAAAACAGATATTCCGGTTGATTTACATTTCATGTGTGAATCTCCAGAAAGGTATATCGATATGTTTCAACCAGTGGCAGGAGATTGGGTTTGCTTTCATCCAGAAACAACGCATCATCCACATGCTTTATTACAAAAGATAAAATCACTTGGATGTAAAGCAGGATATGTATTAAATCCAGGAACACCTTTATCTTATTTGGATGAAGTCTTAGATCTACTGGATTATATTATGATTATGTCCGTGAATCCTGGATTCGCAGGCCAAACGATGGTAGATAGCCATTTAGATAAACTTTCCAGAATATCTAAAGTTGTCGAAAAAAGTGGACGTAAGATTGATATCATTATAGATGGTAATACAACACCTGATAATGGTAGAAACATGGTAAAACATGGTGCAACAGGACTTGTTGTAGGAACATCATCTTTACTAAAAGATGTGGATAATTTTAATAATGATTATGAAACGTACATAAGGTATATAAACCAGGGGAGAGAAAAAGTATGAAGAATTTAGAATTTACAAGAATTGACGATAGACTAATTCATGGACAGGTAGTAGCAGCATGGCTACGAACATATTCAAATGTTAAAGAAATATTAGTTGTAGATGATAAGACAGCAGCAGATCCATTTATGCATGAAATGTTTAGATTGCTAGTTCCAAATGATGTATCAATTAGTATTCAAACAGTAGATGAAGCAGCCGAAACATTAAAAAAAGAACTACCAAAACCAACGATGATAATCGTTAAATTACCTTTAACAATTATTCAATTAATGGAAAAAGGTATTGAGTTTACTGACATAAATATTGGTGGTATGGGAATGAGTGGGACTCGTAAGAAACTTTTCCAGAATGTATCTTCAACTGAAGAAGAAAATGAAATGATCAAATCTATGATGGCTCAAGGGGTTAATGTTGAAATTCAAATTATCCCAGCAGCAAAATCAATTAATTTAAAAAATATCTTAAAATAAGAAGGTGGAAAAATGAAAGCAGCAAGACTACATGAAATAGGAAAATTTATTATAGAGGATGTAGAAGTTCCAACACCTACAGGTGATCAAATATTGCTTAAGATAGGTGCAAGTGGAATTTGTGGTTCTGATTTACCAAGAGTTTATGAAATTGGTACAAGTACACATAGATACCCTCTAACTTTAGGTCATGAATTTGGTGGAGAAATTGTTAGTGTTGGAGAAAATGTGGACAAATCAAATATTGGAAAACATGGTGCAATATTTCCTTGTATTCCTTGTATGAAATGTGATGTATGTACATCCGGTAACTATGCAATGTGTTTAGATTATGATTATTTGGGATCTAGAAGTGATGGAGGTTTTGCTGAGTACTGCTTAATTCCTTCGATGTGGCACTTTGTAGAAGCAAATGATTCTGTATCTTATGAATCACTTGCTATGGTTGAACCTGCTACAGTAGCGCAACACGCACTTAGAAAAGGGAAGTTAACAGCAGGTGAATCAATCATTATTTTTGGAGCTGGTCCTATAGGAATAATGGCAGCACGTTGGGCAAATATCTTTAGCGCAAAAAAAGTTGTGCTTGTGGATGTTGATCTAGACAAAATTAACTTTGCAAAAGAACGTGGTCTGACATGTATTGATGGGACAAAAAAAGATTTTTATGAAAATGCACTCTCTTTAAATGATGGTAATCCATATGATTTGGTAATAGAAGGTGTTGGTATCGGTATTACACTTAACCAATCGATAAATTTAGTTAAAACATTTGGACGCATTGTTCTAATGGGAAACCCAGCAAAAGATACGACAATCGATATGAAATCTCACAGTAGTATTTTACGAAAAGAAATAACATTGCAAGGGATTTGGAACTCACATTATCATAATATTCCCTTAAATGAGTGGCACTACACTGTTAGCCAATTAGAAAGTGAAGAATTAGTACTAGATGATTTAGTAACACATGCAGTTGAAATGGATGATTTCTTAGAGATTTTTGAAAAAGTATATAAGAAAGAAGTTCTATCATGCAAAGTGCTATATAGAAGTGACTTAAAATGAAAGAAAGTGTAAATTTAGTATTAAGAGAACTTGATGATACTTTAAGTTTGCTAGATGAAACCCAGTTTATGAACCTTGTCACACAGATGAAACAATCAAGACGTGTAGTTGTGGTTGGTGTTGGAAGGGTCATGTTATCCCTTAAAGCTTGGGTGAAAAGATTTAAGCACCTAGGTATAGATATTAATTATTTTGGAAGTGAAACAGAAGCATCTGTTGGACCATTAGATCTAGTGATAGTTGCATCCTCTTCAGGAGAAACAATAATTCCTAAAGTTATATCTGCAAAAGCTCGTGAATTGGGAGCTAAAGTCTTCTATATTGGATGCACACCAGATTCAACAGTTGGAAAAATTGCGAATTATCATTTGATTTTACAAGGACAAACAAAATTGAAATTAGAAACAGAGTATAAATCAAAACAACCAATGTCGACTCTAATAGAACAGCAAATATATCTTCTTGGAGATATACTAACAGCTTATATGATGAGAACAGAGGGAATTAAAGAAACAGTAGTTATACAGCGACACGCTAATTTGGAGTAGATATGAAAGAGATAAAACCAAAGTTACTATTTAAATATGATGAGTATGTTAATTCAACAACATCATTACTATTAGAATTATATTCAAAAGTTAGTCAAAGTATTGTGCTTGATGACTTAGTCTATAAACAAGCTTTTGAATCAAAACTTTTTGTTTTGTTAATTTCAAGCACAACTTTATTTTTAGAACATGAAGCGAAAATATCAAAAAATATAGCTGAAGATCTAGAACAAGATATCACAGATGAATTTTTGAAACGTTTGAGTGATGAAGCATCAGTACAATTAAGTTGGAAGCATTACTACTCACAATTTTCAAAAGTTATTAAAGAAATTCTTATAAAAACTTCCAAGGATATTGAAAGTGGAGCTCAGTTTTATGGTTTATCACTAATTCTACTAGAAGGAATAGATGTTGATGAGGATACTAAAAATATAATGGTTGCTAATGTCAGCGAAAGTTTACAGTATTCAATGTCAAAAACACTAAAACTTGCTAAAAACACTGGATTGTCTCCTAAGTTTATAGGTAAGCCCAACTTTATGATACTCAGAGACTAAGTACATATAGGAGAAGATATGTTAGTAAATTTGAAAGAAATTTTTAGGTATGCCAATAAGCATAATATTGCGGTCGGAGCTTTTAATGTTCCGACATTGCAAATGCTTAAAGCGGTATTAATAAGTGCTGAGAAGAAAAATATGCCGGTAATAATTCAACATACTGAAGGTCACAATAATTATATTTCTATGGAAGAAGTATTAACAATATCAAAATATTATGCTGATAAATCAAGTGTTATGGTATGTGTTCATCTTGATCACGGATTATCATTTGAGAGTTGTAAAAAAGCAATTGACTTAGGTTTCACATCAGTCATGTTTGATGGCTCAATGCTTGATTATGAAGCGAATGTAGATATAAGTAAAAGTGTCGTTGATTACGCAAGCAGATTCGACGTTACTGTCGAAGCAGAACTAGGTTTTATGCTAAATAGTGATATTGGGGCAGGTGAAGGATTATTTGTGGGTGATGCAAAGTATGCATATACCAATCCAAATCAAGCCCTAGACTTCGTTAAAAGGACAGGTGTGGACTGTCTTGCCATTGCAGCAGGAACTGTTCATGGTTTATATTTAACTGAACCAAATCTTAATTTAGAAGTTATTAAGGAAATCAGTAATTTAGTGAAAATACCACTTGTACTACACGGAGGATCAGGCCTTAAAAGGCAAGAGTATACTCAAGCTATACAAAATGGAATTAGAAAAATAAATTACTATACTTATATGAACAAAGCAGGTGGCGATGCAATTAAATCATATTTTAATCAATCAGATGATTACCTATTTTTCGATGAATTATCTTTAGTAGCACAAGAAGCGATGATTGAAAATGTATCTGATTTCATGGATATACTAAATATGGAAAGAGATAATTATGAAAATAGCAGTCTTTGATAAAGTAAGAAGTGTGAAAATAGAAACAATCACGAAACCTGAAGTTACAGATGAAACAGTTTTAGTAAAAGTTCTTGCCAGTGCTATTTGCACATGGGAACAAAGAGTCTACTCAGGGGTAAAAGAAGTAGAGTTCCCCTTTGTTGGTGGACATGAAATTTCAGGAGAAATTGTTGATGTTGGTAAAAACATCGACCTTAAGAAGTTTAAACTAGGGCAAAAAGTTGTTGTAGGAACATTCTTATCCTGTTATGAGTGTGATGCATGTAAGCGTGGAGATCATCAGGTGTGTGAATATCTCGATCATTCAAGAAAATTAGAAGGTACTGATTTTATTGGGATGGGTGGTTTCAGTGAATACCTTGTTGTTCACCCGAAACATCTATTTAAATATGAAAGTATGAAAGATGAAATTGCCTGCCTAATTGAACCGGTCTCTTGTTGTATACATAGTATTGAAAAGTCAGGTATTCAGTTTGGTGACACGGTATTAATTATCGGATGTGGCATTATGGGTTTACTTCATGCACAATTGGCCTTAAAAAAAGGAGCAGTTGTATATGCTTGTGACTCAAACCGAACAAGACTTGAACTTGCTAAAAAATTCGGTGTCAAAGAAATCATTAACATCGCTCATGAAGATTTAGAAAGTAAGGTTTCTAAACTCACAAATAAAGGGATGATTGATCATTTATTTAATACAACAGCCACGAGTGAGACTGTACCATCATTTATGAAGCTTCTATCAGTCGGTGGAAAACAGACCATGTATTCTTCTTTTTATCCAGACAAATTAACAGAGGTGAGTCCTGATTCAATCCATAAAAAAGAGCAGAATTTGCTTGGAACATCAAACTCCAACTCAAGGGATTTTATGCGGGCAATAAGAATGGTTGAAAATGGTATTATCGATCTGTCTCCCTTCGTATCAGAGCTTATAGAATTTGATGATATAAAAGAAGCATTGGAGAAGTCTGTCACTGAAGAAAATTATAGAGTAGTACTCAAAGTAAGCGAGTGATTTAGAATTGAAAATAAGAAAG
>JAAYGI010000072.1 GCA_012727815.1 Erysipelothrix sp. | reverse complement strand
CTTTGAAACTCGAAAAGATTAAAGTATTGGTAGTTGAGCCAAACATGAAACCTTATGTAGCAATCATCGATAATGATTCTGATGTAATCAAAGCAATGGTTGGTGGTTATATGGAACTTGTATCACTCAGTAATACTGCAGAAATTATCTGTAATGAAGATGGAAAACTTCAAAACTTACCAGCAAACCGAAGACTCGGAAATGATATTCTAGTAGGAAGATTTATTATTGTTGGAAATGATGGTGGTGAATACTTCTCCTCATTAAGTAATAACGATATTAAAAAATATCAAGAACAGTTTAATAATATCGAACAAATCAATCAAAATGAAGTTAGTAAAAGCATGAAATATGAAATTATTATGTAGGAGGATATGATGAAAAAAACTAAATTAACCATTGAAGTCAGCGAAGACAAACTTAATGCATTAGAAATATTTATTAAAGAAAAAGAATCTAATGTACAGATTGAACTTGAAGAAACTTTTGATAAACTTTATGAAAGAATAGTACCAAAGCACGTTAAACATTATGTTGATCAAACAAGTCGAAAAAACAAGTCATAAATAGGTTTATTGGGATACTTTTATCGCTAATAAAAGCGGTACCGCTTTATGAATACCTTAATTTACAATAATAGTGGCTAAATACAGCTAGTAACCAATATATGCAGTATCGCACAGTTCAAAAGCCGACATCTACCAATGATTCGGCAGTGTGTCGGCTTGTGTGCGATATTCTACAAGAAATGGCATAATTATAACCATCAAGTTTAGTTCAGGCACGTGTGCGCCTTTGTGAGCAAGTTTCTATTTATGGCGACAACTTGCTAATTTATCACTTTATCCCCTTTTATTGCATCGGCTAAAACCAAGCAGGTTAAAGAGGAGGTAGTACTTCACCGAGCAACGCTCGGTGACAATAATTGAATTCTACTCTTACTGTATAATCAAGAGTAACATTAAAGTAACGAACTGAAAGCTATGACTCAAGTTCTATTTTCGGGTATCATCTTCATTTAAACTAAAAAGCAATTCATCTAAAGTAGAAAAGTTATTGAAAATAAACTCCAGTTCTTGTAATTCATAAGATTCTAGTTCATCTAAGTAATCACTAAAACAGTTTAGAGAACTGTAGTTGAGATCATTATTTTCTTGTCTTTTTAAAATTAATCCTTTTGAACGTTTTGATCTAATGGAAAGGATATACATTAAATAATTTTTAACAAGCGTAGTCAGTGCTTCTTCTTTACTTAATATCTCTTGCCAGATAGAATTATCAATCCCACTAATTTTTGCATTGTGCTCTATATCTTCGGCCTTTAACAAAAGCATTTTTTGATAATCCAATCCATGAGATTTCCATTTTACATCATCATCTGGTGGTGTGATATATAGAAAGTGATTTTGACAGTTTGAATGTAAAGGAATGCACAATACAAATGGTGTTTTGTTTATACTTATTGTAGTTACATAAAATCTTTTACCTATAAGAATTTGTGTGTATCCCTTATAATTATACCGCTTGTTTATATCCGATATGAAATCGTTGCTAAATGTTAGTATCATGAAATATCTCCTTTAAAAAAAGGAAGCACTTCTTCAAGTGCTTCCTAAAAGCTTTTATAAATAGTAGTGTTTTTTTTCAGGGTCTGCTCAAGTGAGTGACGTTCCGTCTGAGATCATCTATAAACTCAGTAAAATAGTAGTGTTTTTTTTCAGGGTCTGCTCAAGTGAGTGACGTTCCGTCTGAGATCATCTATAAACTCAATTAAATAGAAGCTTTTATGTACTTTCATTATACATTTAGAAGTTGTTATTGTCAATAAAACACATCACATCATTTAGATAGATTATAAAAGTGTTTAGTTACTGTTTTACAAGCTTATTTCAATTCATTATCGTAAAGTACAATATTCTCGTTTAATACTTGCATCCAGGCCCTACTTATATCTTGCGTATACTTAAAGGGTTTTGCATCCTTATTGTTCTCTTGATATTTAGCAAAGTCCTTGCTTTTCAATATGTCTGATAAATTCGGGATGTTTTTTGATCCCATTTCATATTGTATTGCGGATGTATAAAGCAAGTCCAAATCAACACACCACATTTCTGAAAATCCATTAATTGTTGTCTCTCTCGCTTCATTGAAATATCTTCTTCGTACTGAAAAGATATCTTCATTTTCCGCTAGATTCCCTGCATCAATTTCATCTAAAATATTCTTATACACTTCTTTTATGACCTCTGCCTTATTCATATTTAGAAGTGCTTTTTCAATCTCTGCACGGACACCTGTATCATGTGGAGTATATGAGTCTAAGAGTTGATCAATGTATCTTGAGTCTATATTATAAAGGTTTGCTTGATGATCACTGTAGAAGTTAATTTCTGTTAAATCATTTTCACTTGATTCTTCTGCTTCATGTTGAAGAGATCCTTTAATGCTATTGTAAGTTCCCTCATGTTCTTTAATCAAATTTACCTTTATTCTCAAGACCTTTGAAACTTCGTACTCTTCATTATACTTATCGTAAGTGATTAATGCTTCTTGGGCTTTTTGTAGTCTTTGAAAACTTCTCACATATTGAATCTTAGTTTCTACATCGACATGTTCGTCCATTGTTTCTAATGAGAAGACACTCAGTGCTTCATACGCACCTTCAAATTCTTCTCGGCTTTCT
>JAAYGI010000071.1 GCA_012727815.1 Erysipelothrix sp. | reverse complement strand
TCCTTTCTCAGTTCTAACTTGTATATATGAAGCGTATCATGTTTATATAACGCAATGAGCTGAGAGGTCAAACATTAAACAATGTCTTTAAAAAGTTTTTTTAAAAAAGTATCGATAACTATTGCGCGAGAAATAATACACCCATAGTATCAATGTCACTAAGTTAAGGACTGCACTAGATATAATCTAGTGCTTGACCTTAACTTTTTTTAGTGATTGGATATATTCTTGATTTATTTATAGTAATTTCTTTCATATATGACACTATTAAAAGAACAGTATTGATTACTGAACGTTTTATTAGTAAAATAATATATGTATTTTAGGAAATACGATATTGAGGGTGAATAACATTACTACGTGTGTTCATTTTCCTCTTATATTTGCGGTTAGGACGAACAGGTAAGTAAAATCTATTCCGTATAATATTAAGATCAGGTGGTTCATTTATTAATGGACCATCTTTTCTTTTGAGATGATGTTTTATAAACTCCATAAAAGCTTTAAAATTAATTTTATAGCGAAGCAACCTACCCTTATCTAATCGATCTATATACTTCGATGATATTTGACTCACGTTGTAGAGAATTAAGCTTGCTAGTATCTCTTGTTCAATAAATATCTTTTTGTTCGAGTGAAAAGACATCATTCCCACAGAATATTTTAAGTCCCTAAATGAAGTTTCTATCCCCCAACGTAGTCCGTATAATTCTTGAATTTTATCATTATCAAATTCTTCTCTTGTAAGATTAGTAATGACTGATTCATAAGAGTCATCGTTTATTTTAAATCGAACTACTCTAAATTCCATCTCATACTCTGATTCAAAATTATCGAAGAAATCAAAGTTCTGATTTTGAGGCATAAACTTATAAATGTTCGTATTTTTTTTAATGAATTTTGTGTTTCGACGTGTGAGTGTTCGCTTTATATCAATATCAAACTCCGAATCATCTAGGTCAAAACTCTTGAGTATACCATTACTATGAATATCTTTTACTCTACATAAGTATGATTGATTATTATTATCGATATGGGCAAATAGATTATAGAACTCGTAACCTCTATCAAGAATAAACAGAGGCTTATCATCAGTTTTGTATCTATCAACCATCTCTATCGCAGCGCTTCTTTCATTGAGATTTCTTATGGGTTGTACGATACAATCCACATATCTATTTTCAAGTAAATCATACATCGCATTGAGATTAACTAAAGAAACGGCACGACTTCCTTCATTGTTCCTAACAATACAATCAGGTTCTAATTCATTTAGAGTGTATGTAACTTTACTTCCATCAATCGATAATAAAGTGTACCCTTGATATTTGTTGTCTCTCGGAAAACTATTGTTCAGTTGTGTAAATATCTCTTTAAATACTTGTGGCTTCAATTTTTCTCTCTGTTGAATAAAAGCAGGAGTTGTCGCTGTTGCGACATCATACTTGAAGTATTCGAAAAGTTCCTTTTGAATGGATCCTCCTTCCATAGAAATCATCAGTTTAATCATTGTTTTGAAATCAAGTTTCCTTTTTCGTGTGAAATCCTTTTCTGGATTATTCACGAATTTTTTAATATCGGATTCGATGTCATTAATGATTGAATCTAAAACTTTAAAAGGTTTAGTATAACTCATAGTATTACCTCCAATGTCCCTTCATAAAACATTGGCTACGCCACAAAATTTTATACCTTTGTCAAGTGTTTTAGTGTATTTCTTTAATATTATCTCCTACTTTTTAAACAAGAAAAAAAGACCCCCTCTATTTTTCAATAGAGAAGATCTAATTGTAAAGTCACATTTCTTCTTAACTTAGTGACATTGCCAAAAGAGGTTGTTTGGATTGTCAACACTTATTCGGACCATTATGTTAAGGTCTACTATTTAATCTATATTGAACCGGTGTCTGATAATTTAGAGACCCATGAATTCTAATTGTGTTGTACCAATTGACATAATCAAATAATTCTAATGACAATTCTTTTTGACTATTAAATACTCTGTTGAATGCGAATTCTGTTTTGACGATTTTAAATCCTGCTTCTGCTACCGCATTATCATACGGTGTTCCTTTGTTACTAAGTGACCTTTCGATATTGAATGCTTTTAGAAGTCTGTCTAAAGTGTTGTTTTTAAACTCATTACCCCGATCTGAATGAAAGATGTTAATTGCATGCAATGGTGCATCTATTTTAGAAAATGCTTGCAGAACAAGTGACGCATCTTTATTAGGACCACTTGAATATCCGATGATTTCACGATTACTTAAATCAATGATGAGACAAATATAATGCCATCTGTTTTTAACACGAACATAAGTAAGATCACTTACTGCCACATCCAATCGTTTTCTATCGTTGAATTTGCGATTAACAACATTACTAACAGCTTCTTCATTAACAGTACTTCTGTGCACTTTATAATGTTTTACTGTATAGTTAGAAACCAAGCCATACTTCTTCATAACCTTACCAATCTTGCGTCTAGATACTGTGTAGCCGTGCTTAGATAGTACGTGCTTAATTTTACGTGTACCATAATTATTTCGACTCTCTTTAAAATTTTTAATAATAACTTGTTCTAGTTCATGATCAATTGTTTTGCCTTTTGCTTGGTAATAGACACTCGATCGCGTTACATTTAGAAGTTTGCACATTGCTCTGATACTGTATTTGTGTGCATTTGCTTTAATAACACTTATTTTCGTCCCATAATCAGAGCC
>JAAYGI010000070.1 GCA_012727815.1 Erysipelothrix sp. | reverse complement strand
TGTAATTCTTGTAGAACATAATGTCGAAGTCATGCGTCAAGCAGACTATATTATAGATATGGGGCCAGGTGCAGGTCGTTTGGGTGGGGAAGTTATCTATACAGGTATTCCAAGTAAGTTAAAAGGAAAAGAAAACTCTTTAACAGCACAATATGTGTTTAATAAATATGATTAAATTTTATATATGAATTTATCAAGTGTTTATCTATAATTTCATAAAATTTATGAAAAGCATAAACACTTGAACTTTCTTATGATTCATGATAATATTAGAAGTGGCAAAAAAGCCCATTCTCACACTGTGAATTTAACAACCCGTGCTCAATACTGAGTTGTTGTTATTAGAAGCAGTGGCGGAAAAACGGAAAGGTAGGCATTTATATGTCAAATATAGTATCAGTAAGACAATTACTAGAAGGAGCGGTTCACTACGGTCACCAGACACGTCGTTGGGACCCACGCATGAAACCATTTATTTATGGAGCGAAAAACCGTGTTTATATCATTGATTTAAACAAAACACAAGCAAAAATCGAAGAGGCTTATACAGCACTTAGAGACATTGCAGAGAAAAATGGTAAATTATTGATTGTAGGTACAAAGAAACAATCACAAACAATCGTTGTTGAAGAGGCACTAAGAAGTGGATCATTCTTCATGAACCAACGTTGGTTAGGTGGAACACTTACAAACTTTAGAACAATTCAAAAAAGTATTCGTCGTTTAGTTGAAATCGAAGAGATGGAAAACTCAGGCGCAATCAATATCTATCCAAAGAAAGAAGTAGCACTTTTAATTAAAGAAAAAGAACGTCTACAAAACTTCTTAGGTGGAATCAAAGAAATGAGAAAACTTCCAGATGCAATGTTCGTAATCGATCCAATCGAAGACCACAACGCTGTAGCGGAAGCTAAAAAATTAGGTATTCCAGTATTCGGAATCGTTGACACAAACTGTGATCCATCAGTTGTAGACTATGCAATCCCAGGAAACGACGATGCAGTACGTTCAATCCGTCTTATTACTCAATTAATGGCAGATGCTATGGTTGAGCCAAAAGGTGGCGTTATGGCTGCTGCTTACCAAGATAAAGAAGAGCAAGACATTTCAATGGAAGATGTAATCGTTAATGTTGAAAGACAAGCTGCTGAAAATGAGCGTCGTCGTCGTCAACGTAATGATGAGCGTCGTCGTCGTGATGACCGTCGTCGCCAACGTCGATTCACTCCAAGAACTGAAACAACTGCTAAAACAGAAGAAGTTAAAACAGAGAAAGGTGTAGAATAATATGGCTGCTATTACAGCAAAATTAGTTAAAGAATTACGCGATCGTACAGGGGCAGGAATGCTTGATTGTAAAAAAGCTCTTGAAGCTACTGAAGGTAATGTAGATGCTGCTGTAACTTGGTTACGCGAAAAAGGAATTGCAAGTGCACAAAAGAAAGCTGGACGTATTGCTGCTGAAGGTCTTTCAAACATTTTTGTATCAGGTAACAAAGCTGTTCTAATTGAGGTTAACTCAGAAACAGACTTCGTTGCTAAAAACGAACAATTCTTAAATTTAATTGACACAATCGGAAATACAATTTTAGAAAACGATGTAACAACAAATGAAGAAGCATTAGCACTAGAAGTTAATGGTGAAACATTAGAATCGCTAATTGTTAATGCAACATCAACAATTGGTGAAAAAATTACATTCCGTCGTTTTGCAGTATTAACAAAAGAAGATTCACAATCATTTGGTGTTTACAAACACAATGGTGGTCTGATCTCAGCTGTAGTTGTTCTAGAAACAGACAATGCAGAACTTGCAAAAGACATTGCAATGCAAATTGCATCAATGAACCCTACATACATCTCAATGAAAGATGTACCAGCAGATATCGTTCAAAAAGAAACTGATGTCCAAGTAGAAATCGTTAAAAACGATGCTGAACTTTCAACAAAACCAGAAAAAGTTATTGAAGGAATTATTAGAGGACGCGTAAGTAAAACATTACAAGACGTTTCTTTAAATGACCAAATTTTCTTTAAAGATGGTAGTTCAAAAGTATCTCAAGTTCTTAAACAAGCAAATACAAGTGTAATTAGCTTTGTTCGTTACCAAGTTGGTGAAGGAATTGAGAAGCGTGAAGAAGACTTCGCAGAAGAAGTTGCTAAAGCTTCGAAAATTTAAATCTAAAGGACACTTTGTGTCCTTTTTTAAAAGAAGGAGACTATTATGTATAAAAGAGTATTACTAAAATTAAGTGGTGAAGCATTATCAAGTGCTAATAATATCTTTGATAAAGATGTTCTTGATGATCTAGCACGTCAAATAAAAGTTATTCAAGAAATGGGTGTAGAAATTGCAATTGTAGTAGGCGGCGGTAACTTCATTAGAGGTAAAATGGCTGAAGAAATTGGAATTGAACGCGCACAAGTGGATTCAATGGGTATGTTAGGAACAGTTATCAATGCTTTAGCAATTCAAGGGTCTCTTGAAAACATTGGTGTTGAAACACGCGTTCAATCCGCAATTGAAATGTCAAAAATAGCAGAACCTTTTATTCCAAGAAGAGCAATCAGACACTTGGAAAAGGGACGTGTTGTAATTTTCGGAGCAGGGACTGGTTCAGCTTTCTTCTCAACTGATACAACAGCTGCACTTCGTGCATCAGAAATTGACGCAGATGTTATTTTAATGGCTAAAAATGGTGTTGATGGTGTTTATAATGCGGATCCTAAAATAGATCCAAAGGCTGTTAAATATGACTCACTAACATACATGCAAGTATTACAAGAACAACTGCAAGTTATGGATTCCACAGCAACTTCAATGTGCATGGATAACGATATTGAACTAATAGTCTTTAATATGAATGAAAAAGATAATATAATAAAAGCAGTAGAAGGTAACTCAAAAGGTACCAGAGTAACTACATAGGAGGATATTATGAATACATTACTACAAGATGGCCGTGAATTGATGAATGCAGAGATTGAATCATACCAGGATAAACTTGGAACACTTCGTTCAGGACGCGCAAACGCATCAATACTTAAAGGAATTCAAGTTGAATATTACGGAACACCAACACCTTTAGAACAAATGGGACAAATATCAGTATCCGAAGGGACACAACTCGTTGTTAAATTATTTGACCCATCAATTTTAAAAGATGTGGAAAGAGCACTTAATGAATCTCATTTAAATCTACCAATCAGCAATGATGGTACACTTATTAGAATTAATGTACCACAACTTACTGAAGAAACACGTCGTGGTGTTGTAAAAGAAGCAAGTAAGTTAGCAGAAGACTCAAAAGTACAAATCAGAAACGTACGTCGTGATTTAAATGATGAAGTTAAAGCTGATAAAGAACTTAGAGAAGATGACCAAAAACGTTTAATGGATGACATTCAAAAATTAACAGATGAATACATCAAAAACATTGAGGACATTCTTAAAACAAAAACAGAAGAGATCATGACAGTTTAATATGTCTGAGCTTAAACATATTGCGATTATAATGGATGGAAATGGACGTTGGGCTACAAAACAAAAGAAGTCTCGTTCATTTGGCCACTATTATGGATCAGAAAATGTTAGAGAAATAGCACTTAGTGCATTAGAGTTGGGTGTGAATACACTCACTCTTTATGCTTTCTCAACAGAAAATTGGAAAAGACCACAGGAAGAAATAGATTATTTAATGAATCTACCTGCGATCTTTTTCAAAAAGTTCTTAAAAGAACTTAATGAGAAAGGGATCCGTATTACAACAATCGGAGACCTCTCAAAAATTCCTGAAAAGACACGAAAAGTTATGAATGATGCTGTTGAAAAGACCCAAAACAATACAAAGCTTACTTTAAACTTTGCATTGAACTATGGTTCACGCGATGAAATAACCCGTGCTGTAAACAAAGTGATTCAATCAGGTGAAACAAACATAACAGAAGAGACCTTTGAGTCTTATTTAGATACACACGGTCTTGATGATGTAGATTTACTGATTAGAACCGGTGGAGATAGAAGAATCTCAAACTATCTTCTATGGCAACTGGCTTATGCAGAACTTATGTTCTTAGATATGCCTTGGCCAGAGTTTACAAAAGATGAGTTTTTGAAATGTGTTCATGAATTTCATTCAAAAGACCGTCGATTTGGAGGATTAAACAATGATTAAAAGAACAATTACAGCCTTAGCATTAATTATTGTTTTTGCTACAGCATTTATGATAGGTAACAGTGCATTAACTTTCTTAATACAGGGAATTATCTTAATTGCAGGGTATGAAGTTTATACAGTTAAAAAAGACAAATGGCCTTTTCCAATATTAATAATGATACTTGTAATACTCTTTAGTGCGAATTTTGTAGCACCAAATCTTGTATTACCATTTCTATCTATAATGTTGATTACAACGCTATTTGCTTCTATTGTGAGTGTTAAATTTTCATTAGAAGACGCACTATTTGTATTCTTTATGCTATTTGTATTATCGTTAGCATTGATGTCAATTAAAGAAGTAATGACTTTTAAATTAACAGTCTTTGCATATATTATTATTGCAACCTTTGTAACGGATACCTTTGCTTATTTAGGAGGAAGTTTATTTGGTAAACATAAGCTTATCGAAAGAATTTCACCTAATAAAACGATTGAAGGTGCAGTGATTGGATATATTGCATCTGTAATATTATCCCTAGTGTTTGCAAAGTTTTTTGTAGATCTGAATTTATCAATCATATTGGTATCTTCATTTGTAATACCGATTGTATCACAAATTGGTGATTTAACATTTAGTATGGTAAAACGTACATATGGTATTAAAGACTTTGGATTCATCCTACCAGGACATGGTGGTGTTCTGGATAGAATAGACAGTATAGTATTCAGTTTGTTAGTATTTAATGTAATACTGACATTACTGGGATAGGGGATTAAAATGATAGTTAAACTTATTATTAATATATTAGTCTTTGCAACAGTTATGAGTGTTATTGTAATTGTGCATGAACTTGGCCACTTACTAGCTGCTAAATCTTTTGGTGTTTACTGTAAAGAATTCGCAGTTGGAATGGGACCGAAAATATACTCTTATCAAAGTAAAAAATCAGAGACTGCTTATAGTTTACGTGTTTTACCAATTGGTGGTTTTGTTGCAATGGCAGGAGAACCTGGTGAAGCAGAAGTTGAAAACATTCCATATGAAAGAACAATTAATGGTATAAAACCATGGAAAAGACTGATTGTAATGCTTGCAGGGGTCTTTATGAACCTTGTTCTTGCATTTCTAGTCTTCTTTATGATCTTTCAGATTAAAGGGATAGTGAATGAACCTGCACCTATTATCCATGCAGTAGTAGAAGGATATCCTGCTGAGAAGGCTGGATTCCAAGCTGGAGACCTAATTCAAAAAATGACATTTGAAGATGGAACAGTTATTACTCCAGAGAAATTTAGTGATGCTTCAATTGGTATTGTGTCATTTGAAGGACAAGAGATTTCAATTGAGGTTTTAAGAGATAATGAAAAAGTAGAACTTAAAGTAAGACCGATTAAAGATGCAAATTCTGGAACTTATGTATTGGGTATCCAATCAGGTCCAGGTACACTTGAACATAGAAATATTCCTAAAACGATGGCTTATACAATAGCATTTATAGGGAATATGATTTTACAAATATTTACAATTTTGAAATGGCTTGTAAGAGGCGTGGGACTCAACAATGTTGGTGGACCCATTGCAATATTTCAAGCAACATCTCAAGTATCCGCATCAGGATTTGATTTCATATATTTTTGGAACCTGATAGGATCCTTATCCATCTCTCTTGCTGTTATGAACTTATTACCCATACCTGCTTTAGATGGTGGTAGAGCCCTTATTACACTTGTTGAAATGATCATCGGAAAACCAATCCCTGAAAAGTTTGAAAACTTTATCATGATATTGAGTTTCGTATTTCTAATGTTACTGATGGTATTCTTCGTGTTTAATGACTTAAAGAGACTTTAATTCATTAAAATAGGATGGATTTATGTTATAATAATTCAAAGGAGAATTACATGAGCTATAAAGTTAGAATTTTAGATAATAAACCGTTTACGGTTGCAACAATGAAAATGACCATACCAGACTATTCAACTGACCTTGCTATAAGAGCGGTTAGAACGATGAAAAAAGAGCTGGAAAGTAAGGGAATCAAATCCTTAAGCCCAGAGTATAATTTCTTAGTTTCGTATGATTCTTCAAACAGACTAGAAGTTATCGACATTGAAATCAATGTAGGGGTTTCATCAGCAGGAAATGATTCAGAAATGATTCACTTCCATGACCTACCCGAAGTTGAAACACTAATACGTATCGAAGCAGATGATTTTGAAGAGATACATATTGGTCTTGCTGAATGGATGCATGACCATGATTATGTTGCAGATGGTGGATTAAGAACAATAATTCATGAAGGTTCAAACTTCATTTATGATTGTCCTGTTAAACCAGCAGAAGATTAAAGAGAAAGTGACAATTTCAATGAAATTGTCTTTTTCTTTCAATTTATTAAGGAGAACCAATGGATAAAGCATTAATAATGATGGCAATTGAAGATTTAAGTGATTTTCAATTGAATGAAAATATAGAAGAATTAAAAAACCTAGCCTTGGCATGTGAAATGGAAACTGTTGATGTTGTTACACAAAACATCAAGAAAAAAAGCAACGCATTTTATATAGGTAAAGGGAAGGTTGAAGAATTAAAAAATGCAGCAGAAGCACAAGAAGCAGATCTTGTGATTTTTAACATTGGTTTAACTCCCTCCCAAATTAGAAACTTAGAAGAAGAGATTGGTGTTGAGATTGTTGATAAGAATATGTTAGTTCTTGAAATATTTTCACGACGTGCAGTCACACCAATATCAAAAGCACAAGTAGAAATTGCGCAACTTAAATATGTATTTCCTCGTATGATTGGATCATATGCTCACCTTGGAAGACAGGGAGGAGCATCTGGTACAAAGAATAAAGGGCTGGGTGAAACGAAACTTGAACTAGACAGACGTAATGTAGGTCAAAGAATTAGATATTTAGAAAAAGTATTAAAAGAAAATGAAAAGACACGTGAGATTACACGTGCTCAAAAGACATCTGGTGCGCTGCCACTGGTATCACTTGTAGGTTATACCAATGCTGGTAAATCTTCATTCATGAACATGTTACTTGCGCAAGAACTAGATAAACATGTATTCGTTAAAGATATGCTTTTTGCCAGTTTAGAAACATACAGTCGCAAGATCACTTTAGAAAACAATAGATCATTTATATTAAATGATACCGTTGGATTTATTAACGATTTACCTCATGATCTAGTACCAGCATTTCATGCTACACTTGAAGAGATTGAAACATCTAATATGCTAATTCACCTGGTAGATTTATCTAATCCAAATTATGAATCCCATATTGAAACGATTAATGATACTTTAGAAACACTTGAAATAGCAGAGACACCTATTCTAACCGTATTTAATAAAATTGATTTACTTGATAATGTAGAACCCTTGGTAAACACGGATACTGCCTATATTTCAATAAAAGAAAACTTAGGAATTGAAGCTTTAATCAAACGAATCGAAGAAATACTATGGCAAGATGAAGAAGAGATGGAGTTTTTATTCCCTTATTCAAAAATGAATCTCGTAGAACAAGTTCTAAGCAATTATAATATAGTAGAGTCAGAACATCTTGATGATGGTGTTTATATTAAGGTTAATGCTAAGGTACACTTGAAAAAGATGTATAGTGCGTACTTAGTAAATGGGAGGTAGTATGAGAGTATTATTTATTTACAATCCAAGTTCGGGTCAAAAACTCGAAGATCATAAAAGTAAATACTTAGATTACATAGCACAAAGTGATGCAGATTGTGATTTTTTCGAAGTAGAACCAGGTTATGGTGGCTATGATTATTTAATGGAAACTGAAGTAGTGTATGATGTTATTGTTGCAATTGGTGGGGATGGTACTGTTAGTAAAACAGTTGATGCCATTCTTAAAAGAGAATTACAAGCACGTCTTGTAATCATACCTACAGGTTCAACCAATGAATATGCACAAACACTAGGGGTTAATTTTGAAAGTATCAAAGCAAGCCTTGCTCTGATTACAGAAGGCCAAGTAAGACATGTTGATGTTGGTATCTTAAATGATGTACATTTTACTTATGTAGCGGCATTTGGAAACTTCACATCAGCATCCTACGATACACCCCAGAAATGGAAAAACATTCTAGGACACTTCGCATATTGGATTTATGGTGCAGTTAAATTACATACTGTTAAGAATTATAACTACGAAGTAAACTTTAACAATCAGACATACAATGAAACATTTTTATTTGGTTTAATATCCAATGCATCTCAATTTGGACGCGTATTTAAATATAAAGAAGATGAACTTGATATTGAAGATGGACTCTTTGAAGTTCTACTGGTTAAGAAACCTAAAAAAGTTAGAGATTTCATCCAACTTGTTCAACACATGTTAGGTAATGAGTATTCAGGTGAGAATTTTATTGTTGGTAAAACTGACCATATCAAATTTATATCACAAGGAAAAACTTATACTTGGAATATAGATGGTGAAAAAGGTGTCAGAGCAGAGATTAATGAAATTAAAGTATTAAAGAAAAAACTTAAGGTGCTTGTATAGTATGTTAGCATCCAAATATGCACATAGAGGAATTTATGATAATAAGACAGTATTTGAAAATACACTCAGTGCTTTTGAAAATGCAATTAACAGAAATATGGCAATCGAGTTAGACCTACGGATTACTAAAGACAAGATAATTGTAGTAGCACATGATGCGGATCTAAAAAGATTGAATGGTTCGAAACTAAATATAGCATCCTTAACCTATGAAGAACTAAAACAGTATCCATTTGAAAATGGAGATGTAATACCAATGTTTAGTGAACTCTTATCACTTGTAAGGGGACGTGTCCCTTTATTGATAGAAGTTAAGTATATGACCAATAATAAAGAAGCATGTATGTATATATATGAATTATTGAGTGATTATAAAGGTGAGTATGCGATTCAATCCTTTAATCCTTTTGTCCTAACATGGTTTAAAAGATTTACACCCAATACTTTAAGAGGACAACTGCTAATGCCTATAAATAGGTAAGGCTATATGGTTGTTGGAATATTCATGCATACATTCATACTTCATCTATTTACAAAACCAACATTTTATAGTTATGAAAAGAAAATGGGTCGCAATAAATTCACCCGTTTTATCTATTCTCATATAGCTGGTCATATAGCAGTATGGACACTAAAACCTGATGAAGCGCATCACTTTTCACAAGATGTTAGTTTAATAATAAAAGAAAGTATCTAAGATGTTTCAAATAATATGAAACATCTTTTTTCTTCTTGGTAATCATACTTAAGTGTGATAAAGTGTTACTTAAATGGAGGTAATGATATGAAAACGATTATTACAGTAGTAGGATTAGATCAAGTTGGTATTATAGCAGGGGTATGTAATTTACTAGCAAAACATAAAGTTAATGTTTTAGATATAAATCAAACGATCCTTGATGAATTTTTTAATATGATTATGATAGTAGACATAGAAGATTCAGACTTAGATTTTGAAACTTTAAATGAAGCATTGACTTCACTTGAAAAAACATTGAATGTTAAGATTCAAATACAACAGGAAAGCATCTTTAAAAGCATGCACCGTATATAAGGAGCTTTATGATAAACAAACTAGAAATATTAGAAACCAATAGAATGATTCAAGAACAACAACTGGATGTTAGAACCATTACAATGGGAATTAGTTTACTTGATTGTGCCCATCCAGATGTAGATGTATTTAATGAGAATATATATAATAAAATAGTATCTAAGGCTAAAAACCTTGTTAAAGTTGGGTCTGAGCTTGAAAAAGAATTAGGGATACCAATTGTTAATAAAAGAATATCTGTGACACCCATTGCGATTGCAGCGGCAGCTTGTAAAACAGACTCCTATGTATCAATCGCTCAAACACTGGATCGTGCAGCAAAAGATGTAGGTGTTGATTTTATAGGTGGTTTTAGTGCACTTGTTCAAAAAGGTGCAACACCAGCAGATGTAATATTAATGAACTCTTTAGCAGAAGCACTAAGTGTTACTGATAAAGTATGCGCAAGTGTTAATGTTGGTTCTACTAAAAATGGTATGAACATGGACGTTATTAAAGATATGGGTCAAATCATATTAGATTGTGCACGCTATACAAAAGATAGAGAAAGTATTGGATGTGCTAAACTGGTAGTTTTTTGTAACTCAGTTGAAGACAATCCTTTTATGGCAGGAGCATACCATGGTGTAGGTGAGGGTGATGTTGTTATCAACGTTGGAATCAGTGGACCTGGTGTTATTCGTAGTGCTTTAAAATCAGTTAGAGGAAAAGACTTTGAAACCCTTTGTGAAATGATTAAAAAGACAGCTTTTAAAATTACGAGAGTAGGACAACTTGTCGCACAAGAAGCATCATCACGACTTGATGTACCTTTTGGAATTATTGATTTATCACTTGCACCAACTCCAGCAGTTGGAGATAGTATTGCTGATATATTCAGAGAAATGGGTCTTGAAGAGGCAGGTGCACCTGGTACAACAGCAGCACTGGCTTTATTAAATGATAATGTTAAAAAGGGTGGCGTTATGGCTTCATCCTACGTTGGTGGTCTAAGTGGAGCTTTTATTCCAGTAAGTGAGGATAAAGGAATGATTGAAGCAGTACAACGTGGTGCTTTAACACTTGAAAAATTAGAGGCTATGACATGTGTTTGTTCAGTTGGACTTGATATGGTTGCAATACCTGGAGATACAAAGGCAAGTACAATATCAGGTATTATAGCAGATGAATCAGCGATTGGGATGATCAATCAAAAAACAACTGCGGTTAGAATTATACCAGTACACGGTAAGAAGATTGGCGATATTGTTGAGTTTGGAGGATTACTTGGCTATGCACCAGTTATGCCAGTAAATAACTTCTCAAATGATGATTTCATCAACAGGGGTGGACGTATTCCAGCACCGATCCACAGCTTTAAAAACTAATGAAAAATAGTTTAACAATGGATGGTTTTGATTCTTTATTAGATTATGAATATATAAAGTTTGATAAACAATCTGCATTACTGGTATGCAGCATTCAAAACAAACATAAGAATATATATAACTATGTCCATGGCGGTGTCTACTATAGTTTAAGTGATGCTGCATGTGGCTTTGTAGTAAGTGAATTAGATGGAAAATGGGTTACCTTAAGTGGTAACATCAATTATATTAAAGGTTTTCAAGATGGAAACTTATTTGTAGATGCAAGATTGATTTCTAAATCAAATAAAACATGTGTAATTGATGTGTATACTCGAGATGAAAATGGTACTATTTATACTAAAGGTACTTATACAATGTATAATATTGACAAGTAAGCTTTAAATTCATAAGATAAAGATGGAGGTAGATGTATTTATGAGTAAAATTAATATATTTGTAGCACGACATGGAGAGACAATTTTTAACAAAAAAGAGTATATCCAAGGGCAATCGGATGCACCACTTACGGTGAATGGACATCAAGGCGCAGTTGATTTAGGAAAGGAATTACAAGATATTGAATTTTGTGTGGCAGTATCAAGTAACCTAAGACGTGCAGTAACAACACGTGACATCATTTTAGATCACAATAAGAACAAAGAAACACCAAGACTTATAGACCCACAATTTGGAGAATATAACTTTGGCGAATATGAAGGGGATTCGGGTATCAATTTCTGGGAGAAGATATCTGAGAAATATGGCATAGACTTTAGTGCGATGGAAAAAGAAGACTTCTTAGCAAAATATGATTACTTATATCATGAAAATGATAACCCAACAGCCGAACGTGCTGAAGATTTCAAAGCAAGATTGATTAAAGGAATGAATGAAGTTATAGCAGAGGCTAAAGAAAAAGGACATAAAAATGTTCTAGTTGTAGCACATGGAATAGTTGTACATGGGCTTATCCAACTACTAGATAATTCATACGCATTCAATGGCATTATTCAAAATTCATCTGTAACAAAGTTTACATATGAAAATGATAAATTCCAAATACAATATGTAGGACAAAGAACAGGTGAATTCTAATTAAATTTGGATCTAGCGAAAGCTGGGTCCTTTTAGACAATATATCTTGTTAAACACTTGTAATAGTAGTTTAATAGGTCTATCATTAAAAAGTCGTTCAAGACCAAACAGGAGGCAATATGAAGAAGATATATCTTGTACTATGCTTAGTTTTATTAACAGCATGTACCAGTAAAAACAACAATAAAATACCAGATGTCTCAGTTACAACATTTCCTTTAGAGTACTTTGTAAGAAGTATAGGAGGCGATGATGTAGAGGTCTTTAATGTAATGTCAAAAGGTGGCGATGCCCATACTTTTGAACCATCAATCCAAGATAGAATCAAAATAGAAGATTCAAAATTATTTATTTATAATGGATTTGATTTAGAACATTGGGTCGAAAAGACACTTGCTTCTGTTAAGAGTGATTCATTGTTAATGAAAGATGCAAGTGATGGTGTAAATCCTATACTTAATGGAGAACACCCAGATCCACATATATGGTTAGATCCTTTTACTGCTCATATACAAGCAGCTAATGTTCTAGATGCTATGATTGAGAAGACTCCTGAAAAAGAAGCAATATATCAGGAGAACTATAAAGAATTATCTAATAAATTCATAGAATTACAAAAACACTATGATGAAGCATTCAAAGAAGTAAATTCTAAAGCGATTGTTCTAGAACATGATATTTTCTCATACACAGCCAGTCGATATGGTTTTGAACAAGTAAGTGTGTCTGGCTTTATACCCGATCATGAACCATCATTTACGCAACTTACAAATATTATAGAATACATAGAAAAAGAAAATATTCAGTACCTACTGCTTACAGAAGACAGTTCACCAAAGGTTATAGAAACATTGAAGAAAGAAACAAATGTTAATATATTAATGGTGAATGCAATGGAAGTGGGCACTGAAAACTTTGACTACTTTAAAATAATGAAAGAAAACTTAAACAGTTTAAAGGTGGCACTCAATGGAGCATAAAATACTAACAATTGAAGAACTACACTTTGCATATAACAACAAGGAAGTATTGTGTTCAATCAATCTAGAAATTGAAAAGAATGACTTCTTTGTTTTAAGTGGAGATAATGGTTCTGGAAAATCAACACTCTTGAAATTAATTCTAGGATTTTTAGATGCAAACATTGGTAGAATACATTTAAATACAAAACATATAGGCTATATCTCACAAGAAGGTTTAACAAAGTTAAAAGACTTTCCAGCAAGTGTATATGAAGTTATTGCAATGCGCTTGAAAGAAGTTAATTTCTTTAATATTAATTCAAGTAAAATTAGCAGTAAAGTTTGCGATGCCTTAAAACTTGTAGAAATAGAAGACTTAAAGAATAAAAGAATATCTGATTTAAGTGGCGGTCAGTTGCAACGCGTTTTAATAGCACGTGAACTTGTAGGGGACTTGGAGTTATTATTGCTGGATGAGCCAACCAATGGATTGGATCAAAAAAGTATCAAAAGTTTAATGGAACTACTCACGAAATTAAATCAAAAAGGTTTGACAATTGGTATGGTAAGTCATCATATAGAGGATATAAAATCAAATGTAGGGAAAATCTACGAACTTAAGAACAAACATATTAGTGAGGTGAAAGTGTGAATATATTCAAATATGAATTCATGATGATTGCAATACTTGTAGGAACACTGGTTGCCCTTGTTGTCCCTTTTATTGGATCTATCATGATATTTAAACGTATGTCCATGATTGGAGAAGCACTTTCTCATATTTCACTGGCAGGGGTAATATTAGGTTTAATACTCAACATTGATCCTATTATTGGTGCTGTAATGATGACACTTGTTGCAGCTTTATCAATTGAGTTAATTAGAAAAAATCTTAGAGGTTATGATGAACTTGCACTTACTGTTATTACATCAGTAGGGATTGGTTTATCAGGAATTCTTTTAGGATTTTCTAATTCTGGTGCAAATTTTGATAGTTTTCTTTTTGGAAGCATCCTAACAATATCAAGACAAGAAGCGATGATTGCTTTTATACTTGGATTGTTTGTAATTGTTGTATCAATTGTTTTCTATAGACAGTTTTTCATGATCAGTTTTGATACAGAAGGAGCCTCTTTATCAGGTATTAATGTTCAAAGATATAATATCTTATTTATTATACTTACTGCTATAACTGTATCGATAACATCAAGAATCGTGGGGGCACTTATTGTATCCTCATTGATGATTATACCTGTAGCTGCAGCATTACAAGTTTGTAAATCATATAGAAGCACCTTAAAGTTGAGCATCATATTTTCAGTGTTATCAGTGTGGATGGGTCTATTCATAGCATACTTAATACCTATTGGTATAAAACCGGGTGGATCAATCGTATTGTCCTCTACAGCAATCTTAGTTGTAGTATTAATAATTAAATCATTTAAACATAAAATAAGACACTAATACTTAGAGTAATTAATAGATAAATCAAACAAGATTATATTAATAAAGACGATTACCATTAAATAGATAGATTATACAGATTATGAATACTGTTTTAGTTGATATCATTGCTAAAATTGATAATATTGCGTATAATATATAGGTATATCGATGATGAGACATAGTAGTTAATAACTTCATATTACAAGAGATAAGGGTGGTTGGTGCAAACCCTATATGAAGCTTAATGAATTCACCTCTGAGAGAAGCTAATCACTTCCGTGTAGTTACGTTATAAACATAAAGAGTATTTTGGTTATACAAAATAAAACAGGATGGTACCGCGCTTGACGTTCCTGGCAAGTGTGGTACTTTTTATTTAGGAGGAGACATATGGAATTAAAAGATATATTAAAACAAGCACTGGTTGAAGTTCTTGATAGTGAAGATTTAAAGACACTGGATGAACTACGTATTAAATATATGAGTAAAAAAGGTTTACTTACAGATGCTATGAAGAAAATGAAAGATTTACCAGCTGAGGAAAGACCACTTTTTGGTAAGCACTTAAATGATGTTAAATCGCAAATAGAATCAATTTTAGAAGAGAAGAAAACAGAGTTAAACGCTGTTAGACTTTCAAAGTTGATGGAAGAAGAAGCAATTGATATCTCACTACCAGGTAATAACTTTGTAGTAGGAGCTCAAAACCCTTTAATCATGGTTCAAAGAGAAATCGAAGAAACATTTAGAGAAATGGGTTATGAAATTATCGAAGGTGATGAAGTAGAACTTGATCTATATAACTTTGAAAGAGCAAATATACCTCAGGATCACCCAGCACGTGAAATGCAGGACACATTTTACATCGATGAACACTTATTATTAAGAACACATACATCAGCAATTCAAACAAGAACTTTAGAAGAACATGCACCGCAGGTTCCAGTAAAAGTTGTATGCCCAGGTAAGGTATATAGAAGAGATGACGATGATGCAACACACTCACACCAATTCTTCCAAATGGAAGGACTTGTTGTAGGTCATGGTATTACGCTAAGTGATTTAAAAGGAACACTTGGACTTTTTGCTAAAAAAATGTTTGGTGGAACAAGAACAATTCGTTTTAGACCTTCATACTTTCAGTTTACTGAACCCAGTGTAGAGGTTGACGTATCTTGTCCTTTCTGTGATGGAAATGGATGTTCAATCTGTAAACAATCAGGTTGGATTGAAATATTAGGTGCAGGTATGGTTCACCCAACTGTATTTAAGAGTGCAGGATATGAAGATGAAACACTAACTGGATTTGCATTTGGTATCGGTGTTGAACGTATAACAATGTTGAAATATGGAATCGAAGATATTCGTTCATTCTATATCAATGACAAACGCTTTATAGAGCAGTTCAAACGTTTTGAGTAATTGGAGGAAAATATGTTAATTAGTAGAAAATTATTAAATAGATATGTAGATATCCAAGATATCTCAACAGATGAATTGGCTGATAGACTGACAAATGCAGGACATGAGGTTGAAGGAATTGAAACTTTAGCAAAAGGTAATGGACTTGTAGTTGGATATGTTAAGTCATTAGAAAAACACCCAGACAGCGATAATCTATCCGTTTGTATGGTTGATTTAAAAGACAGTGTTGAACAAATTGTATGTGGTGCTCAAAACGTAGCAGCAGGACAACTTGTTGTGGTTGCTAAAAATGGAGCAGAATTACCAGGTTTAACAATCAAGCCAACTGAAATTAGAGGCGTTGCTTCTAATGGAATGATTTGCTCTTTAAAAGAATTAGGCGTTGCTGAAAAGTATATGACTGAAGAAGAAAAAGAGGGAATCGTAGTATTAAAATCAGGTAATGTCGGAGATGAAGCAATTCAAGCTTTAGGACTAGATGATCAAATCATCGATGTTTCACAAACTCCTAATAGATCTGACTTCTTATCAATGCATGCAGTCGCATACGAGGTAAGTGCAATCTTCAATAGAGACCTAACACTACCAGAATTTGATAAAGCATCCAATACGGGTTCTAAAACAGCTTTAAAAGTTAACTCTGACACAGAAAAATCATCATATTTTTCAGGGAAAGTTATTAATGAAGTTACAATTAAAGAATCACCAGCATGGATTAAAGAAGCATTAATTGGATCAGGTATTAATACAATTAATAACGTTGTAGATATTTCTAACTTAGTAATGCTTGAAACTGGGCAACCAATTCACTTCTATGATATTGATTTCTTAGAAGTACAAGATCTAAGTGTTAGAAATGATTTAGATATTACAGTTAAGGGTCTTGATGACAAAGAATATGTAATAAATAAAGGTGATATGTTAATCATGAATCAAGATACACCTGTTGGTATTGCTGGAATCATGGGTCTTGGTAACTCAATGATTAAAGAAGATACTAAAGGCTTGATTATTGAAGTAGCAAGTTTCGACATGGTAAGTGTTAGAAAAACAGCGTCAAAACTAGGTCTAAGTACAGAAAGTTCACAAAGATTTTCTAAACCAATGGACAATCTAGCACCAATCAAAGCAATGGATAGAGCAGTGGACCTATTAATTGAGTATGCAGATGCAAAATTAATTGAAGAAACAGCAGTCTATGGTCAAGCATCATATGAAGATATTCAAGTAAGTGTTAACTTTGAAAAAATCAACGCATACTTAGGAACAGACTTATCACTTGATACAGTTGTAGATGTATTTACAAGATTACATTTAGAACCAGTAGTTAAGGATGGAAATATCACATGTACTATTCCATCATTTAGAAAAGACTTATTATTAGATGTTGATTTAATTGAAGAAGTCATCCGTATGGTAGGCTACGATATATTAGAAGAAACACTACCAAAACTAGACTTGACAATGGGGTCACTTGATCCACGTCAAAAAGTTATCAGTCAAATAGAAAAAATAATGTTAGGATTTGGTGGATACCAAACACTGAGCTATACACTTGTTAGCGAAGCATTTACAAAAGGTGCTGAAGGTTTAGATAACCCAATCAAACTCTTAAGCCCAATGAGTGATAAACGTGCTTACCTAAGAACGCAACTAACACCATCACTTCTTGAAATTGCAAGCTATAATGCAGCAAGACGTGTTGAAGATGGTTTATACTTTGAAATTAGTAAAATCTATACAAAAGATGTTACAACTGAGAAACTTATCATCCTTGGTATGGGTAAACAACCTAAAGCAAACTGGTTAAAAGAAACAACAAAACTAGATTTCTTTGCACTTAAAGGTATGTTTATTGAACTTATGGACCAACTTGGTATTACTGAAAGACGTATTGATTTTGTTGCAGATGGTTTTGATACAGAAATGTACCACCAATATAAGAGTGCAAGTATTACAGTAGACAGAAAACGAATCGGAGTACTAGGACATATACATCCAACAGTAGCGCATGATTTAGGTCTAAAAGACACTACAGTACTAGAAATTGACATTAGCGATATTCTAACAAAGAAAAAAGCAGCAATTAAATCAGTAAATATTAGTCCTTATCCAACAGTAACACGTGACCTTTCAATCTTATGTGACGAGAAAATCCAAACTAAGGATTTATTACAGACAATTGAAAAACAAGGTTCAAGACTTCTAAAAGAACAAAATGTATTTGATGTCTTTACATCTGACAAACTAGATGGCAAAAAATCAATTGCTATTGAAGTAACTTTCGGAAAAGATACGACTTTAAAAGATAAAGAAATTCAAGAAGTAATGGATAAAATTACCCAAGATTTAATAGATAAACATGGTGTAATAATACGCTAAATAGGTGTATAATAAGAAATAAGAAAAGAGGTTTTTATGGGACGCGCATTTGAAGTAAGAAAATCAGCAATCTTAAAGACTGCTGCAGCAAAAGCTAAAGTATATTCGAAATACGGTAAAGAAATTTACATGGAAGCCAAAAATGGTGAACCCAATCCAGAAATGAATGCTGGATTGAAACGTATTATCGAACGTGCAAGACAAGATCAAGTTCCAAGAGATGTTATTGAGCGTGCAATTGAAAAAGCTAAAGGTGGTGCAGGTGAGGATTATCACGCAGTACGATACGAAGGCTTTGGACCAGGTGGTTCAAGTTTCATTGTCGAGTGTCTAACAGACAATGACAACAGAACAATTGGTGAGGTGCGTAATGCTTTCACTAAATCCAACAGTAAGCTTGGTGTAGCAGGTTCAGTAATGCATGGCTATGACCATGTTGGAGTACTGGGATTTGATTATACTGATGAAGAAGAAATACTAGAAATACTATTTGATAAAGAAGTGGAACTACAAGAAATAGAAGTCGAAGAAGGCTCAATGAGTGTTCTTGTAGAGATTGCTGATTTATATAAAGCCAAAGAAGCAATTGAAGAAGCACTTGGTGATATAAAATTTGAAGTATGTGAGTTAACATATATACCACACGATACAGTAACTTTATCAACTGATGATGATAAAAAGATGTTTGAAAAACTAACATCAATGCTAGATGAGTGTGAAGATGTTCAAGATGTTTACCATAACATCGTTTAATTAAAAGGAGACCACTATGTACAACTTATTAAAAGAATTTCATGCAAAATATCCAGATGAGCTTATGTATCAAAATACTACTAAAGAATTTGTAGATTCAATCTATGAATATCTAGATGAAGAAACTTTAAATATGGTGCTTCATGCTGAACGTATCATTACATTCAGAGTGCCATGGGTTGATGATAGTGGTAAACTACAAGTTAACTACGGCTACAGAGTACAACACTCAAGTGCCCTAGGACCTTATAAAGGAGGCATTCGCTTCCATCCTTCAGTAACACTTGATGTTATGAAGTTCCTAGCTTTTGAACAAACATTTAAAAATGCACTAACTGGTCTGCCATTAGGTGGAGCAAAAGGTGGTGCAGATTTCGATCCAACAGGTAAATCTGACAGAGAAATCATGTCATTTTGCCAAAGTTTCATGAGTGAATTATACCGTTATATTGGTGCAACTAAAGATGTACCTGCCGGAGATATTGGTGTAGGACATAGAGAAATTGGTTATATGTATGGCCAATATAAGAAACTTACCATGTCTTATGAAGGTGTATTTACTGGTAAACCACTTGTATTAGGTGGTGCTGCAGGACGTTCTGAAGCAACAGGATACGGTGTAATCTATATTGTTAATGAACTCCTAACAGATTTAAATGATTCAATTAAGGGTAAATCCGTAATTGTAACAGGATCTGGTAAGGTAGGGGCATATGCTGCTAAAAAAGCATACGATATGGGTGCAAAAGTTGTCTCTATGAATGATATCAGTGGTACAATCGTTGATGAAAATGGTCTTAATGTTGATGAAATCATCGCTATTAAGATTGATAATATGGGATTACTAAAAGAATATGCAGAAAATCATAAGATTGAACTCTATGATCCATCACATATCTGGAATGTTAAATGTGATATTGCACTGCCTTGTGCAACACAAAATGAGTTATCTGGAGCTAACTTACAGAAACTGATAGATAATGGAACAAAGTATCTTATTGAAGGTGCTAATAAACCATTAGATCACGATGCGGTTGAACTTGTTCAAGCATCTGATCTCTACTATATTCCCGGGAAAGCAGCAAATGCTGGGGGTGTAGCAACATCAGGAATTGAAATGATGCAAAATGCTCAAATGGATGTATATGCATTTGATCAAGTAGATGCAAGACTAAAAGTTATAATGGCAAGCATCTATAAAACAATTAAAGACAAAGCTGAAGAAGTAGGGAAACCATACAACTTTGTAGTAGGCGCGAACTTAGCAGGTTATGAACGTGTTAAGGAAGCAATAAAACTTCAAGGTTCAGTTTAAAATAAAACGTTGTCCTCTGGTTAACAGATGGCAACGTTTTTTTATTGCTCTTAAGATAAAAAATACGCCTTTCTCTATATTCAGAAAGACGTATTTGATATTGAATTAAACTTATAAATTTTGAACTTTTTTAACAAGTCTTGTATTAGCAAGAGATGTTGTAAGTTTAATTAGGAAATATACCAATGCAGGTATTGCTACAATAAATATAATACTTGAAACAATAGCTGGTAAGGTAGAGTATAACAAGATTAGTAATATAGGTACAAACATAAATGGAAGTATTACCATTATCTGAATGAAGTTACCTTTAACAGCCTCTTGTTCAGTATTCCATTCTAACTTAGGATACATGATATCCATTAGCAATGAAACATAGGTTGTAAGTATCATTGATAAGATTAAGAATACAAGGAATATAAACAATGTTAGGAGGTTAGGTCCTAATACTACAATAGCAGTCAATGTAATCACTACTGGTATGATTGATGCCAGTATTAAGGATAATTTAGCCTTAGCATGGACAATCTCACTAAACTTGATAGGGAATGTGAGGTATGTTTTTAAGTCCTTACCTTCGCGTGATATTGCTGTAGAGCTTGATGCTTCAAAGTTTGAGGCATAGATACCAACAGTCATAGCAACTAAAATCGTAATTGCTACTTGATCAAAGAATTCTATTGAATTGAAATATACGTTAAAGGTAGTTCTAACAATACCGAGATCATTTTGAATCAAGGAAATAATATCAAGCTTCATTAATGCAGGTAGTGCCATCATTAATGGAATGATTACAATGGTACTTAGGTAGTTTATTGCAAATGTAGGGGTACGTAGTATATGTTTTAAATCATATACTAAGAAACTTTTCGAAAATGATTTAACTTTAGTTTCTTTATCAAGTTCATTTAATCTTAAAGACCTTTTCTTACTTGATTGTTCGTTCAAACCTATTGCTCCTGCAAAATATAAGGGCTGTGCTATAAAGATAGCAAGCGCACATGTAATTAATGAAACACCAAGCGAGAGCAAGATATATAAGAAGTTACTATCAACTTCTGCAATGCTTAACCAACGTGAAGTTGGAAGAAATAGTGAAAAACTTCTAAATGTGTTGTCATCCATTGCAAGCAGAGATTCAACAACTCTTTTAACAGTTGTTGAGTCAAAATCGCTACCATTTGCAAAGAATATAATTATAAAGATAGGGATAAAAACAAGCCCTGTACTAATATATATGAATAAGTCTTTGTTTCTAAGAAAAGGAACAAATCTCATAATGATAACAATTACTAGAAATGCAATTGCTAAGGGAATCATAGGAATAATAAGGCTTGCTAAGATAGCAAAGAATATGAATAATATGGCAGGTTTTGCGATGATCATATAGTTTATGAAGACAGGTATAAAGAAAAAGAATACAGTCATTAAACTTTGAAGATATGAAGTCACAAACTTTGCAAATGTAATCTCCCAAGCCTCAAAAGGCAAGGGTAAATAAGATTCTATATCTTTTGCAAAATAGAGAACACCAGGCACACTAAGTATTGTAAAAAACAATATTAATGCCGGTGCAACAGTGAATAGTAGGTTAAGTGATAAACTCACTTGTCCTATATTATTAAGTTCTCTTATTGCAAAGTTGGTAGGTATAAATAATATGGCAAGGAGGTAAAGTAATAGAAAAACTCCTAAAAGTTTTTGTAGTATTTTCTTAGTTTTACTTTTACCTTTGTTATTACCAAATAATTGTTCAAATCCCATACTTTGCAGACTTACTTTGAATACTACCTTTGTAAGAGCGAGTATTCTTTTCATTTTTTAGTAACCTCCAAGAATATTTCCTCCAGAGATAAATCTTCGTATTTAGATTTTAAATCATGGAGTGTTCCTGTAAAGAGTATATGACCATGACTAATAATAACGATTTGGTCACATAATTTTTCAGCTACTTCTAGTACGTGGGTTGAAAAGAGAACAGCTTTACCATCCTTTGCTCTATCCTTCATGATTTCTTTTAATACAAAAGAAGATTGAGGATCAAGACCAGTTAGGGGTTCATCTAATATTAATACGTTAGGGTCGTGAATTAAGGTTCCAATGACCATTATCTTTTGTCTCATACCGTGAGAGTAGGATGATATTTTATCTCCTAATGCATCTTCAAGTGCCAACTCTTTTGAATAATGCTTGATACGCTTATTGCGTGTTTCTTTATCAATGCCATAAACATCTGCAATAAAGTTTAGATATTCAATACCTTTTAAACTTAGAAAAGAATTTGGACTGTCAGATACAAACCCAAATTCTTTTTTTGCCTCTGTAGGGTTTTCCAGAGTATCAAACCCATTGATTTTTATGGTTCCAGAATCTTGTTCTAAGATACCTGTAATCATGTTGAGTGTTGTTGTTTTACCTGCACCGTTTGGTCCGATAAAACCAACAATTGATCCGCTTGATATCTCCATTGAGATATCATCAACTGCCACAAATGTTTTGTTATAAGTCTTGCTTATATTTTTAATTTCTATCATATAATGCTCCTTTACTTTATAGTAATAAAGTACGACAAATACTGTTAAAAGTCAATAAAAAAAATGAACCCTATTAATATATAAGATTCATTTAATATGTTACATCCAAGTAATTTTTCTTTCCTCACCATTGAGTATTCGTTGAATATTTGTACGGTGTCTGTAAATAACAATGAGTGTAATAATAGCAAATGTTAAGCTAATATTGAGACCAACACTGGTAAAGAATAGAATAAGTGTTGCAATAACAAGCATGATCATTGCTGATAGTGATACCATCTTAGTTAAATATAACATTAGAAAGAATAATGCTACCGGTAATAAAAAGTGAACAACCGGTCTTTTAGTAATTAGAATTGATATTGCAAGCAAGAAACCTGCAGCTGTTGAAACAGCTTTACCACCTTTGAAATTAGCAAAGATAGGGTAGCAATGACCAATTGTAGCAAAGAAACCAGCAAATATAATGTAATTCGGTGCAATGAAGGTTACAATCGTCATTGCAATAAAAGCTTTCAATACATCTCCAATTGCTACAGCAACTCCAGCTTTTGCGCCAAGAGTTCTTCCAGCATTGGTTCCACCAAGGTTACCAGAACCTAATTCTCTGATATCCGTTTTATAAAACACTTTACCAACTACTAATGCGAAAGGAATAGATCCAATTAAATAGCCAATAAGTGATGCAATTAGTATATACATAATGCCACCTCTTCACTATTTTATCATTATTTTATTAACAATAACATCTTTTAATGTTATTTTTGCTATAATGATACAGTGAGAGGGGTTTTTATAGTGAAAGAAACTAACTATTCAGCATCTAGTATAGAGATATTAGAAGGTCTAGATGCCGTCAGAAAAAGACCCGGTATGTATATTGGGTCAACTGACCAAAGAGGATTACACCATTTAGTTTGGGAGATCATGGATAATGCTATCGATGAGGCGCTAAACGGATATGGTGAAACAATTAAGCTTGTAATAGAAGATGATTTGACCATCTCTATTCGTGACTACGGACGTGGGATGCCAGTTGAGAAACATCAAAGTGGTATATCTGCATTACAGGTTATTTTTACTGTGCTGCATGCGGGTGGTAAATTTTCATCCGAAGCAGGGTATAAGACAAGTGGAGGACTCCACGGTGTTGGTGCCTCAGTAGTTAATGCATTGAGTGAGTCATTAGAGGTAGAAGTTTATAAACCAAAAGGTACCTATTCAATGAGATTTGATCAAGGTGGTAAAAAGATAAGCAAACTGGACTTTAAAGAAGATAAACAAAAGACAGGTTCTTTTGTACGATTTAAAGCAGATGCTCAAATTTTTAAATCTTCAAAATTCAACTACGATACCATATGTGAAAGAGTTCAAGAATCTGCATTCTTATTACAAGGGATTGAATTCATTGTAGAAGATAGAAGAACAGAAGAGTCTATTGTTTATAAATATGAAGATGGTTTAAGTGCATTTATGGAATACATCCATGAGGATACTGAAACATTGAATAAAACAATTCTACTCAATGGTGAATCACAAGATATTGAAGTTAAAATAGCATTTCAATATGATACAGGATATTCAGAGAATGTTTATTCATACGTAAACCTTGTTAGAACATCAGATGGTGGTAGCCACGTTGTTGGTTATCGTTCTGGATTAACAAAGGTTATTAATGAGTATGCACGTAAGCAAAATGTTCTTAAAGAAAAAGATAAGAACTTTGAAGGTGCAGATATAAGAGAAGGACTCTCAGCAATTGTATCGGTATCTATACCAGAAAACATACTTCAATTTGAAGGACAAACAAAAGGTAGGCTTGGAACACCACAAGCAAAGGCTGTTGTAGAGAATATAATCATTGAACAGTTACCACGTTATTTAGACCTTCACCATGAAGAGTCAATGGTAATCTTAGGTAAGATTCAAAAATCAGCACACGCAAGACAGGCAGCACGTAAAGCACGTGACTCTGCTCGTAAAGGGAAAACTTCCAAGATGGAAAGACTCCTTTCAGGAAAACTAGCCAATGCCCAAACTAAAAACAAAGCAAAAAATGAATTGTTTCTAGTAGAAGGGGATTCAGCGGGTGGAAGTGCAAAACAAGGAAGAGATTCCTCTTTTCAAGCCATACTACCCCTACGAGGTAAGGTTTTAAATACTGAAAAGTCAAAACTTGAAGATATTATTAAAAACGAAGAATTGAATACAATCATTCATACAGTAGGAGCAGGATTCGGAAATGATTTCGAAGTTAAAGACTCAAATTATAATAAAGTTATAATTATGACGGACGCCGATACAGATGGAGCCCATATTCAAGTATTGTTACTGACATTTTTCTTCAGATACATGCGCCCCCTTGTTGAACAAGGCCTTGTATACTTAGCACAACCCCCACTATATCGTGTACAGGTTAAAAAAGAACACTTCTATCTTTATACAGATGAAGAATTAAATGAGTTAAGAGAAAAATATGGTAAATTAGAAATTCAAAGATATAAAGGTCTTGGTGAGATGAATGCGGATCAGTTATGGGAAACAACCATGGATCCACAAAAACGTACACTTATCCAAGTTCAAATTGATGACTTTTATAAAGCGGATAGACGCGTAACAACCCTAATGGGAGATAAAGTAGATATTAGACGTGAATGGATTGAATCCAACGTAGCATTTACATTGGAGGAGGATATCGATGTCACATGATGTAATAAAGATGCCACTTGAAGATATCGTTGGAGAACGCTTTGGTCGTTATTCAAAATATATTATTCAGGAAAGGGCACTACCTGATGTACGAGATGGTTTAAAACCAGTACAAAGACGTATTCTTTTTGCAATGCATCAAGAAAGAAATAATCATGATAAACCATACCGTAAGTCAGCAAAGACTGTTGGTATTGTTATTGGTAACTATCACCCTCACGGTGACTCATCAGTATATGAGGCAATGGTAAGGTTATCACAATCATGGAAAGTTAACATGCCACTGATTGACATGCAAGGTAACAATGGTTCTATTGATGATGACCCAGCTGCTGCAATGCGTTATACAGAAGCAAGACTTTCTAAATTATCACACTCATTACTAGAAAACATTGATGAAGAAGTTGTACCGTTTGTACTAACTTATGATGATGAACATACTGAACCTTCAATACTACCTGCAAGATTTCCAAACTTAATTGTTAATGGTGCAACAGGTATTGCAGCAGGGTATGCAACAAACATCCCACCTTTTAATCTAGAAGAGATCTTAAATGCAACGATTCACCTTGTAATGAACCCAGAATCTACAATAGAAGATTTAAGTGAGTTTATTAAAGGACCTGACTTTCCAACAGCAGCAATCATTCAAGGACAAGATGGTATTGATAATATGATGAGAACAGGTAGAGGCCGTATTGTAATACGTGCTAAAACTGAAATCATTGAAAAACGTGGTATGGTGCAAATTGTAGCAACTGAATTACCATATGAAGTTATCAAATCTAATGTTGTACGTAAGATTGACGAATTACGCTTTGAAAAAGCTGTTAATGAGTTAAGCGATGTAATGGATGTTAGGGATGAATCAGATAGAAATGGTTTAAAAATCGTAGTTGACTGTAAAAAAGATTCAGATACAAACAGTATTCTAAACTTATTGTTTAAAGAAACAGATTTACAAGTATACTATAATGCCAACATGGTATCGATCATTGACCAAAGACCTCAACTTACTGGAATTGTAGATATATTAAAAGCATATATTCATTTCAGACAAGATGTAATTTTAAAAAGATCACACTACCGTTTATCACAAAGACAAAAAAGAATTCATATTATTGAAGGTTTAATTAAAGCCGTCAGCATCTTAGATGAGATAATTGCAACAATTAGAGCATCTAAAAATAGGGGTGACTCACGTGATAACTTAATTGCAAAATATGGTTTCACTCATGAGCAAGCCAGTGCAATTGTAGACTTACAACTTTATAGATTAAGTTCTACAGACATTGTAAGTTTAAAAGAAGAATTCAAAAAATTAAGCTTAGAAATCAGTGAACTTGAAGGTATCATCAATAACCGTGAAATACTCAATGGCGTTATGATTCAAGAGTTCTATGATGTAATGAGTGAATTTGATACACCACGTAAATCTGTTATCGAGAAAGATATCAGTGAATTAGAAATTGATCACTTGAATCTGATCGCTAATGAAGAGGTAATCATTACCTTGTCATATGAAGGATACATTAAGAAGGTAGGAATGCGTTCTTATAATTCAAGTCAACAAGACAAGGTAAGTCTTAATGATGAAGATAAACCAGTATTAATAGGTCAAGTAAATACATTAGACCAAGTGCTCTTTATGACATCTAAAGCAAGATATGGATATATTCTTGTCCACGACATAGAAGAAGCGCGCTGGCGTGATATTGGATCACACCTCAACCAATATGTAAAAATGGACCCAGATGAGAAAATAATCTCAGCATTTATGGTCAATGATTTTGAAACACATATGTTTGTTGTAACAACATCACAAGAAGGTATGATTAAGAAAACAGCACTTAATTTACTTGAAGTTAAACGTAATAATCGTTTATTCGATATTATGAATCTTGATAAAAATGATAAACTCATTGGTGCACACTTAGCAAAAGATACAGATGATGTATTAATTGGGTCACATGATGGGCAATTCTTAAGATTAGAACTAGAAGATATTAACCCACAAGGATTACGTGCTAAAGGTATGATTGCACTGAAACTTAGAGAAGGTGACTTTGTAGCACATACAAATATATTATCGGATCAAAGTGAAGTATACTTCTTAACAGATAGATATCAGTTTAAACGCGTCAAAGCATCTGATATTAATGTTAACAATAGAAACACAATGGGTGTTTCAGTAGCACGTAAGGTTAAGAGTAACCCACACCATATTAAATATATAGGCGTAGGTAACATACAAGACCATATTACACTTTATAAAGAGTCGCTCACCATTATGGATATCAAAGATATTCCTCTTATGGGATTTGATTCAACCTATTCACAAGTAATTAAGGAAGAAGATTTCTACATAGTTTCGCCCTTAAAGTACACAGAACATGTAAGTGCACCAAAGCAGGAGACTAAAGAAAAGGTTGAAACTTTAAAACTAGAGATTTAATGTTATAATAAGCATGATTTAAACATATAAAACAGGAGATAATATGATTCAAAGGTATTCTAGAGAAGTAATGCGTAATTTATTTGAAGATGAAAACAGATTCCAAGCTTGGCTTGAGATTGAGCTGTGTGTGGCGGAAGCTTTCAGTGAAATGGGTGTCATTCCAAAAGAAGACATCCTAAAACTTAGAAAAGATGCAAGTTTTGACATTGAACGTATCTATGAGATTGAAAAAGAGACTTTCCATGATGTTGTAGCATTCACACGCAGTGTCAGTGAGACATTGGGTGAAGAAAAAAGATGGATTCATTATGGCTTAACAAGTACAGACGTTGTAGATACGGCTTATGGTTATATTTACAAACAAGCCAATGATATAATCTATGATGATTTATTAAAGCTTAAAGAAGTACTTAAGAAAAGAGCTTTAGAGTTTAAAGATACACCCTCAATTGGAAGAACCCATGGTATCCATGCGGACATTACCAGTTTTGGTCTTAAGTTTGCACTTTGGTATGATGAATTGAATCGTCATATTGATAGATTCCAACTTGCAAGAAGAGATGTTGAAGCAGGAAAAATTAGTGGTGCAGTAGGTAACTTTGCAAATACTAAACCATTTATTCAAGACTTTGTATGTAATAAACTGGGTCTTGAATCAACAAATATCTCAACACAAGTACTCCAAAGAGATCGCCATGCGCATTTCATGTCAGTATTGGCGCTGATTGCAAGTTTTCTTGAGAAGATGGCAATTGAAGTACGTCACTTACAAAGAACAGAAGTTTCAGAAGCTGAAGAATTCTTTAGAAAAGGACAAAAAGGTAGTTCTGCTATGCCACATAAACGTAATCCTATATCAAGTGAAAACATCACAGGTGGTGCACGTGTTATTAGAGGCTATATGCTCAGTGCATATGAAAATATTGCACTTTGGCATGAACGCGATATCTCACACTCCAGTGCTGAGCGTATTATTTTCCCAGATGCCTTAATACTTTTAGATTATATGTTAAATAGATTTACAAATGTATTGGATAACTTATTAGTCTATCCAGATAAAATGCTTGAAAACATTGGTATCACTCATGGTGTAATATTTGCACAAAGAGTCATGAATGTTATCTTAGCAAAACATACCATAAGTAGAGAAAGTGCTTATGATTTAGTACAACCCATTGCAATGCAGTCTTATGAAACTAAAACAGAGTTCAAGAAACTATTGATGGAAAATGAAAATGTATTAAGATACTTGAATAAAGATGAAATCGAGCAATGCTTTGAACTTGGATTCTTTTTACAAGAGGTTGATACAATATATAGAAGAGTAGGACTTATAGAATGACAGAAAGAAAATGTATGGCATGCGGTGCAATACTTCAAACAGAAGACAAAGATGGACAAGGATATGTTAGATCATTAGATCACCATATCTGTCAATCATGCTTCCGCTTACGCCATTATAGAGATTTTAAACGTGTTAAAGCAGATGTAGACAGTGCTGAAACAGCACAATTTATTGAAGGATTTGATGGACATATCTTCTGGATTGTAGATATTATGCATTTAAACCAATCCTTACACAGTGGTCTTATCAGAGCACTTCATAATAAAGATGTCGTACTTGTCGTTAATAAACGCGACTTACTGCCACGTTCAGTATCTGATAATAAATTAAAACAATCGATTATGAGATTGTTAAAAGAATACAACATATCAATTATGGAAGTAATCTTTGTATCAGCTAAAAAATATGCGACACTTGAACCATTAATGCCATACCTAGATGATGCACCTGTTGCATTTGTAGGATGTATTAATGCAGGGAAGTCTTCTTTACTTAACACACTGTTAAAAGATGACCAACTCTCTGTATCACCGGTATCATCAACAACAGCTGGTATTATTCATATTGAAAATGAATCATTTGATGTTTATGATACACCAGGATTTATTCAAGAGAGTAATCTTGTTAATAAATTTACAGATGAAAACCTTTTAATGCTTGCACCTACCAAAGGTATTAAGCCAATGGTTATTCAAATATATGAAAAACAAGCAATTATGATTGGTAACTTGGGATACATTGTTGTAGACCCAGTTAAAACAATCAACCTTGTAAGTTATTTACCATTTAAAGTAAAACGTGTGAAACCTGAAAGAGCAGAAGTGAACTTAGGTTTAGAGCATGAATTTATGATTAAAGACACAGAATACAGAAAACGTACATGGCCAACACAAATGGATCGTGTAGATTTAGAAGTATTTGATGTTGGATTTATTACAATACAGGGTAAACTAAAAAGTTTAGAAACAGTAATGGATACTTCAGCAGAAGTAATCCTCAGAAAGGCGATCATTTAATGTTATCAAATGATAAAAAGAAACAATTAAGAAGTTTAGCACACGATGAAAAAGCAATCGTACAAATTGGAAAGCACGGTATTACAGATACTGTACTTGAAAGTTTTGAAAATGCTTTATTAAAACACAACCTGGTAAAGGTAAGTCTACAAAAAACAGCACCTATAACAGCACAAGAGGTTGCAGATAAATTATCTGAAGATTTCTCATGTGATGTTGTAAGTATTGTGGGTAGAGTTATTGTAGTCTATAGATACAATAAGGGAGGTCGAATCGTAGTTTGAGACATATCATATTATTTGGCGGATCTTTTGACCCAATTCATACGGGACATTTACAAATTGCAAAAGCAGCACTCAAAGAAACTAAAGCAGATGAACTTTGGTTTCTTTTAGCTGCTATAAATCCCTTCAAAGAAGCGGGAACAGCATTTGAAGACCGACAAAAAATGATTGAACTTATGATTCAACCCTTTAAGAAGATGAAACTATCTACAGTTGAAAAAGACTTACCGATACCATCATATTCTTATGACACAGTAAAACATTTACTAAGTATAAACAAAGATGTGAAATTTTCATGGCTAATAGGATCAGATCAAATTGAACATTTAGATAAATGGTATAAATTTGAAAAGTTAAATGCCCTGGTTGAATTTATTGTCTATGATCGTAGTGGCTATCATCATGATCATACCTATAAAACTATCAAGGGAAGCAGTGTAGATGTATCATCTACCGATATTAGAAACGGACAATCTACCAATACTAAAAAAAGTATTCTTAGATACATGATGTTAAAAGGTTTATATCTAAATCCTTTAACAGAAAATAAAATGAGTGATAAAAGGTATCAACATACCCTAAGGGTTACAGATTTAGCAATTCAATTAGCCAAACAACACAATCTTGATGAAGATAAGATGCGTCTTATCGCGATGACTCATGATTGGTGCAAAGAGTGGCCTAAAGAAGAGTTAAAAAACTTAATGGCAAGTTTATACCCCCAACACTTAGATCTGCCACCTGCTTTCTATCATGGCTTTTGTGGAAGTGCTGTTTTGAGTAAACATTATAATATCAAAGATAAAGAAATCTTATCTGCAATTAGAAGCCATGTAAATGGTCAAAGTACAAACCCCTATGCAATGGCACTGTATATTGCTGATAAATGTGAACCAGAAAGAAAGTACAATACAAAACCTTATGTAGATATGGCACTAAGGGATCTAAGAAAAGGATTTAAAGCAGTTAAAGCATTAAACGAAAAATATTTGAAGGAGACACTATGAAATTATTAGACTTAATTATAGATAAAATGGAAGATTTAAAGGCAGAAGACATTAAGGTTTATGACTTTAAGAACACAAGTCCAATCTGTGATGCATTTGTTGTATGTGAAGCACAAAGTTCAAGACAAGTTAAAGCAATCGCTGATGCGGTTGAAAAGGCTGTTTTAGAAGCTGGATACAAAATCAAACAACAAGGTAAAGCAGGGGAAGAATCTTGGGTAATTATTGATGCAATTGATGTTGTAGCACACGTATTCTCATCAGAAGAACGCGCACACTACGATATTGACAAACTATACAAGGAATTTATCCGTGGATAATAGATATGATGCGCTTTTTTCAGATATAGAAGGCACACACATGTATCTTGAATTCTTAAAAAAGCATATATCTGGAAAAAATATATTAGAATTTGCATGTGGTACATCAGATTTACTGAATCTTTTAGATCAAGATTATAATGTACTGGGACTTGATATCGATCCAAAAATGATTGATACAGCACTTGAAAAATATCCAAAGCTCAAAGGTAAGATAAAAGTCGGTAACTTCTTAGATTATAGAGAAGAAAACAGATATGATACTTTGATATGTGTTGGAGATAGTTTGAACTATATGGATAATTTAGACGATTTGGATCAATTCGTTGAAACAGCAGTATCTTTATCTGATACTATTATTGTCGATTTCCACCATCCTTATCGCTTGATTGAATTTGAAGAGGGTTATTTTGAGGAAGGGTCTCATGATACTTTTGATTACTCATACATGATAGAGGTCAGTGATGATAGATTGGTTCATACAATAAATTATCTAAATGGAACTTATGAGAATGTATTACAATGGGTATTTAAACCCAAAGATATCATTCAAAGATTTGAAGCTAAAGGATATACAAGTCTTATCTTTTCAGATTTTGATCAACCTGGTATTATCGAAGAAGCAGAAAAAGTAATGTGCATATTCAAAAAGGAGCTTACATGATATTAATAATCGCAGCAATGCAAGAAGAACTTGATGCTTTAAAAGCATTGGGTAGTAATGTAGAAGATACTTTATACAAAGATATTAGAATTGTAAAAATGATGCTTTCTGGAAAAGATGTCATCCTTTGTCAATCAGGTGTAGGTAAGATCAATGCATCTTATACAACATCTATCCTAAGTTTACACTTTGAACCAAAACTTATTATCAATATTGGAAGTGCAGGGGGCTTACAAGACATTCAAAAGGTTGGAGATATTGTAATCGCTGATCTTGTCTTAAGTCATGATTTTGATATTGGTGAAGATACACACAAAGACCCAAGGTTTATTTACCATACACACAGTGACATTGTAGATTTAACTGAAAAAACAGTACGTTCACTGAAAAACAATGTGCACCGCGGGAAAATAGTATCAGGAGATCAATTTGTAACATTTGAATCCTACGCATATAAGCGTATTAAAGAAATACATCCTGATGCAATCTGTGTTGAAATGGAAGCAAGTGCAATAGGTGCTGTAGCATCACGCTTAGAGATCCCATTTGTAATTATTAGGTCTATCTCTGATGTTCCTATTAAAGATGGTAACGAGGTAGAATTTGAAAAGTATCTTTTATTAGCAAGTAAAAACAGTGCTAATATTACACAAGCATTTGTAAATGAGTATAAAAAAAATCACATCTAGGATGTGATTTTAATTTTCATCAGGCATGGGGCCAACCCATAAATCGTTTGCATAAAGCCATTGCTTTAATTCTTCTTTAGTAAATGGATTAGACTCATAATATTCAAAAGTAGATTTAATATCAATTGTGCCCTTGTCATCAACAAATAGATAAACAAATGCCGGGGAGTTTTCAATGTGTAATTTATCTTTTAATTGAGTAACTGTAAGGTCCTTAGCATTACCAGTTTCTAGTTTCTCTAGTGGTAGTACAAAGTTATCTTTTTCATTTTCTTGAATGAGTGATCTTACCAATGCGGATTCTATATAATCTGAATCCTCTTTATTACTTGTAACTAAAAATAAATGTTCACCTGAAAAATCTTTAGTGTTATCAATAAATTCATTATACTGAATTGTATCATTAATAATCTGTGATAATTGTAATGGGTTGGCATCTTTAGGTTTAAAGTATCTGTATAGTGCAAGGGGTAGTATAAGTACAATTAGACTTACTACGATGATGCCTATAATTTTTTTATTCATTTATTCACCTCAATAATACATACTATACATTATTTTTTATAGTAAATGTAGCATTTCATTAAAAGTTCATGTAAAATCGTTTAGCTTGTGAATATGAAAACGAATTGCATATGTAAATAAGACTAAGAATACGTGCCATGTCTTCAATTTATGCTTGAAATAAGATATAATAGTAAGGATATAAAGGAGGGTACTATGTTCCTCAAAAAGATAGAAATGCAGGGATTTAAATCCTTCGCAGATAAAGTTGTTATTAGTTTCGATGACTCTGTTACAGGAGTTGTAGGTCCCAATGGTTGTGGGAAGAGTAACATCAGTGACGCTATACGATGGGTTTTAGGAGAACAGTCCGTAAAATCAATGCGTGGTAGCAGTATGACAGATGTTATTTTTAACGGATCAGAAACAAGAAAAAAAGTTAACATCGCTGCAGTAACACTTGTATTTAATAATGAAAACAAATTTCTAAACAGTGACTATGAAGAAGTTGAAGTAACTCGTAAGTTATATAGAGATACAAGAGAATCAGAATACTTTATTAATAAAGTCGCTTGTAGACTTAGAGATATTCACGATTTAGTATTAGATACAGGTCTTGGTAGAGATTCATTAAGTATTATCTCTCAAGGTTCCATTAGCTTTTTTGCTGAAGCACGTCCAATTGATAGACGTGTTATATTCGAAGAAGCAGCAGGGGTTGCTAAATATAAAAGACGTAAAGTTGAATCTATTCGTAAATTAGAACGTACACAAGAAAATGTTGAACGTATGCAAGATATTACAGAAGAGATTGGAAAACAAGTTGCGCCTTTAAAAAGAGCAGCACTCAAGGCTGAATCTTATAATGAAAAAAGAGCTGCACTTGAGCAAGTTGAAGTTTCTGTACTTGTTGATGAAATTCAAACATACGATGCTTCAATCCATGAAAACAATCAAGAGATTTATTCCTATGAAGCAACACTTGCAAATGTTGAGACACGTGTATCAGTTTATGAACACGAATTAGAAACAAAAAGACAAGATGAATTTAAGTTAGATCAAGAGATTAATAAATCTCAAGAGAAGATGATGCAACTTGTTAGAGAAATAGGAATCTTAGAAACAAGAAAAATTGAAATTGATGAGAAACGTAAATATACAATTGAAGTGGGTAATGTTGAAGAGAAGGCTAAAGAAGTCGTTGCACAATTGAACCAAGCTAAACTTGAATATGAAGACAGACAAAAACGTCATGCTGAACTTAAAGCAGAAACTGAGTTTCTACTTCAAAGTACACAAGATACAAGTCGTGTCATATCACAGCAACAACAAAGCATTCGATTCATAGAAGAACAAAAATCAAAGCTGAATGATCGTTTAAATATTCTTAACCATAGATTATCCAAACCATTTGAAGCTAATATTGGTGTTCAAACGATTATGAACAATAAAGATACTATCTTTGGAATTCATGATGTTATCTCAAACCTATTCGTTCCACTTAAAGACTATGATGTGGCGATTAATACAACACTTGCTGGTGCTAACATGCATATTGTTACACAAGACTCACAGGCAGCTGTAAGTGCCATTAATTTCCTTAAACGTAATAGATCAGGACGTGCAACATTTATTCCATTAAACGTTGTAAAACCACGTTATGTTAATAGAGATGCACTGACAGTATGTGAACATGCTAAAGGATTCTTAGGACTTGCAAGTGATTTTGTCGAAAGTGATGAAAAATACTTCGACCTAAGAGACAGTCTTTTAGGAAATGTAGTGATTGTAGATTCAATTGAAAATGCAAACGTACTATCTAAAAGATTAAATTACAATTATCGTATTGTAACACTTGAAGGGGATGTCATCCATACTGGAGGACGTATGACCGGAGGTGGTGTGAGTAATTCAAACAACTCAACACGATCACTACGTATAGAAGTAGAAAATATTGAGAAACAAAACTTACGTTATGATGTTCAAATTGATGAAGCTCAATTAAACTTAGAAACATCAAGTAAGAAATATCGTCAAGATAATGAAACCTTAATGCAAAAACGTATTGCACTTGCACAAATTGAACCTCTATTAGATGTTAAACGTGCAGCATACGAAAGTTTACAATCAGATTATGATTCACTGGAAACAGATAAGAGTGGCCATGAGGACATTGTAGATGAGGTTGTATCTGAATTAAACAAAGCATTGATGGAACGTGATGAATTAACATCCGGTTTATCACTTGCACGTGAACGTCGCTTGAGTATCTCACAAGAATTACAACGTAAAGAATTAGAAATAAGAGAATTACGTAAACAAGACAGAGAATCAAGTGCAAAATTAAATGAATTAAATCTAAAAAATACACGCTTTGAAACAAACAGAGATAACGCCCATGCGCGTTTGTCATCTGAGTATCAAATGACATTCGAATATGCACTTGAAAACATATTCAATGAAGAAAAAGCAAAACAAAAAGAAGATGTACTAAGACTTCGTACCGAGATTCAAAAACTTGGTAATGTTAACTTAGATGCACCTGCTGAGTACCAAGAAGTAAATGAAAGATTTGAATTCTTAAGTAAACAATTAAATGAACTTGTTGAAAGTAGAGAACTACTTCTGAATGTAATCAGTGAGTTGGATGAAATTATGGAAGTTCAATTCAAAGAAATGTTTGATAAAATCAACAATGAACTTCAAGATGTATTTGCTAAATTGTTTAATGGTGGACGTGCAAGGCTTGTACTTGAAGACCCAAATGATTTACTAAATACAGGAATTGATATTGATGTTCAACCTCCGGGGAAATCAGTTCAAAATATTAGACTGTTCTCAGGTGGAGAGAAATCGCTCATTGCTATATCAGTACTCTTTGCAATTATAAAAGCAAGAACTGTGCCACTTTGTATCTTTGATGAGGTAGAAGCAGCACTGGATGCGGTAAATGTTGATCGTCTTGCAAATTATATTAAAGAATTATCAAATGATGATACACAATTCATTCTAATTACACACAGACCTGGAACAATGGCTAAGTGTGATATCTTATACGGTGTAACCATGCCTACAAAAGGTGTCTCATCACTACTAAGTGTTAAATTAGATGAAGCAATTCAATTGAAAGAGGAGGTACCACTTTCATGACATTTTTCAAGAAACTATTTAAAAGTAAAAAGGATGAAGAACTCTACAAGGTAGGGTTTGAGAATACTCGCCAGACATTTGGTGACAAAATCAGTAATTTATTTAAGAAAAACAGTCAATTTGACAATCACTGGTATGATGATTTACTGGCTCTTTTAATTCAAGCAGATGTTTCGGTTAAAAGTGCTCAAAAGATCATCCGTACTTTGAGAAAAGAAATGAAAAACATTAAAGATGAAGAGCTTGCTCTGACACTTTTAAGTGATATCATTAAAAGACAATATGGAGATAACATTGAACCTTACCAACTAGAAGACAGATTAAATCTCTTCTTGGTTGTAGGTGTTAATGGTAGTGGTAAAACAACTACTTGTGCCAAATTGGCATCAATCTACCATGCTCAAGATAAAAAAGTACTACTGATTGGTGGCGATACATTTAGAGCTGCTGGTAGTTCACAACTAAAAGTATGGGCAGATAAAATTGGGGTTTCATTCTTTGGCGGAAAAGAGAACGAAGATCCAGCATCTGTTTATGTTGGTGGTGTGAGGTATGCAAAAGAAAATGGTTATGATTTAGTAATTTGTGATAGTGCCGGACGTCTTCAAAATAAAGTAAACCTAATGGCGGAACTTGATAAAATGAGACGCGTACTACTTAAAGAAGCAGGAAATATTGACCATACATATCTAGTACTTGATGGAAACACCGGACAAAATGGTATTTCACAAGCAAAAAACTTTACTGAAGTAACACCTGTTGACTCATTAATTGTTACAAAACTTGATGGTTCACCAAAAGGTGGGGTACTTCTGAGTATTAAAGATGAATTAAATCTCAAAGTCAGTTATATTGGTTTAGGAGAAGGTCTTGAAGATTTACGTCCATTTAACATAGACAGTTATCTTGCAAGCCTAATCTCATTATGAGTTTAGATACAATTGTATACTTAAACAATTTATTTGATGCTTATGAATCATTATTGACAAAACGACAACAAGAGGTATTTAGATACTACTATCATGATGATTTATCTCATCAAGAAATAGCAGATATCTTAGAAATATCACGAGCAGGGGTCTATGATGCTTTAAAAAGAACACGAGATGTTCTTTATGAAACAGAAGAGAAACTTGGATTTGTCAAAAGATTAAATGTATTAATTACAGAATTAAAGGACTTAGATGATCCAAAAATAAATGAAATTATTATAAAATTTCAAAGAGGAGGAAATTATGAATAAAGTATTAGCAGTAAACGCAGGAAGTAGCTCATTAAAATTTCAATTATTTTCAATGCCAAGTGAGACAGTATTATGTTCAGGTGTAATTGAAAGAATTGGTTTAACAGATGGAATATTCTCAATTAAATATAATGGGAAAAAAGACAAAGAAGTATTAGACATTCCAAATCACAACGTAGCAGCAGAACTTGTTTTAAATGCTCTTGTTGATAAGAAAATTGTAGAAGAATTAGACGAAATTATTGCTGTTGGACACAGAATTGTTCACGGTGGTGAGTACTTTACAGAAACAGTACTTGCAACACCTGGAAACATTGCACTTGTAGAGGAGTTAAATGACTTAGCACCACTACACAACCCAGCAAACCTAATTGGTTACCGTTCATTTAAAAAAGCACTTGAAAATGCAACACATACATTCTCATTTGATACAGCTTTCCACCAAACAATGCCACCTGAGGTATTTGTTTACCCACTACCATACGAATACTATACAGATCTAAAAGTTAGACGTTATGGTATGCATGGAACATCACACCAATATGTTTCACACCGTGTAGCAGAGCTTATGGGGCGTGAAGAAGAAGGATTGAATGTAATTACACTACACTTAGGTAATGGTGCTTCAATCACTGCTGTTAAAGATGGCAAAGTTATCAATACATCAATGGGATTCACACCACTATCAGGTATTATGATGGGAACAAGAACCGGAGATGTTGACCCAGCTATCGTTACTTACTTAATGGAAAAACTAGACAAATCAGCACATGAAATTCTTGAAGTATTCAACAAGAAATCAGGTATGCTAGGAATTTCAGGTGTATCATCAGATGCACGTGAAGTTGAAGATGCAATTGAAGAAGGAAATGAACGTGCAGTATTAACACGTAAAATCTATGCTGAACGTGTACGTCACGTTGTTGGTGGATTTGCAATGCAATTGGGTCATGTTGATGCGATTGTATTTACAGCAGGACTTGGTGAAAATGATACAGGTATGCGTGCAGCAATCCTAGATACATTAAAAGAGGGGCTATCATTAAATTATGATGCACCACTAAATGGTAAAACACGCGGTAAAGAGCAACTAATCTCAACTGAAGACTCAAAAGTCCAAGTATGGGTTGTACCAACGGATGAAGAGCTTGTACTATCACGCGACGCTTTCAAACTACACAATGAATAAATTATTAGAAACAATTAAAAATGAAGATATTATCGCACTATTTAGACATGTTAATCCAGATGGAGATGCACTTGGCTCTCAATATGGTATTGCACAATACATAAAAGATAACTATCCTGAAAAAACTGTTTTCATCATGGGGAAAAGAAACGACGAACTCGATTTCTTCCCGCATGATGAAACAGAGGTTAGTGATGAAGCATTGAAAGATGCATATGCAATTGTCTTAGATAGTGCAACTAAAGTAAGAATTGATGGCGCATATATCCATACAAAAGGACTTTTAAATATAGACCATCATCCAACTGAACAACCTTATGGTGATCAGTATGTAGTTGATCCTAAAAGATCAAGTACCTGTGAGATTGTTGCAGAACTTTTACTTGAAGGAGATATTGTCTCAGAAGTATGTGCAGCATACTTACTATCAGGAATACTCAGTGATACAGTTCGCTTTAGCATTGAGAATACACTACCTGATACTTTAAGAGTGGCAGCAAACCTTATGGAAAAAGGTGCAAACATTTCTAAATTAAGTCGTATTTTCTTTAATAAGAAGTACGAGAAATTCAACTATGAGCGTATATTTGCAAAAGATGTTGAATTTGAAGATGGACTGGCTAGTCTTATCATATCAAACGAAAAACGCCAAGAATTAAACTTAAGTGATCGTGAAGCTAAAGAATATGCAAGTGTTATGTACGATGTTAAAGAATTCCAAATCAATGTTATATTTGTAGAATCAGATGATGGTGGTTATATTGGGTCTCTTAGATCTAAGGAAATCACTGTAAATGATATAGCTGCAAAATATCATGGAGGCGGACATCGCTTAGCAGCAGGATTTAAAGCATGCGATAAATTCGAGGTCAATGATATGAAAAAAGAATTACTGGCTCGTATAAAAGAATCAAAATAAGCATTCAAAAGATATGGTTAATCCATATCTTTTTTCTATTTTAAAACATATTAAGTGCAGAAGTATCATAAGCTTGATTTTCTTCTTAATAAAACACAGGATATAAGGTATAATAAAAACAAGAGGTGATTAGATTTGAGTGCTCAATTGTTTATGCGAAGTCATTATTCTTTATTGAATGGGTTAATGTCTATAGATGACATTCTTTTTAGTGCCAAAGAAAAAGGGTTTACATCTGTAGCGCTCACTGATTACCGCGTGATGCATGGAGCACTTGATTTCTTTTTAAAAGCACCTAAACACGACATAAAACCACTGATTGGTTTAGAAATAGATATTGAAGACTATCGATTGGTTTTAATTGCTAAAAATAATGAAGGTCTCAAAACATTACACAGACTCAGCTATAAGCTATCAGTTCATAAAACAGTTGAGTATGCTGATTTCATCAATAATCAAGCTGATTTAATAATTATTGCACCATCAGAGGATGGTCCTTTTGAAGCGGCTATTTACCAAAAGAACTTGAGCCATATTAATATGAAGATGCTTGAGTTAAAACTTAAGATGGATAATTTTTATATAGGTATTACCCATCAAGAAGCTAAGTTTTTTCAAGGGATGAATGTTCATCTTTCAAATATTGCGAAAAGACATGACATTGAATCATTAGCTTTAAATAAAACATTCTATAAAGATGTAACAGATCATCATGCATTCAGAGCACTTCGTGCAATTGATACACAGAAACTTATGAGTGATACATCATTGACATTTGCCCCAGACAGAAACTTTTTAGATGTGAAACAACTTTATGAACTCTATGAAAAAGAATGGATAGATAAAGCCAATTCACTTGCAAATGAGTGTAATATCGACTTACTGGCGCTTAAGACAGATTTACCAAACTATATCAACAGTCGAGATGTACCCAATGAAACATTCTTAACAAACTTAAGTATGGCAGGTATTGAAAAACGACTGGATGGTAATGTCAGTAAGGTCTATATTGATAGATTAAACTATGAACTTGATGTTATAAATTCAATGGGTTTTACAAACTATTTTCTAATTGTATACGATGTAATTCGTTTTGCAAAACAAAAGGGTATTAATGTTGGACCAGGTAGGGGGAGTTCTGCCGGAAGTTTAATTGCATACTCATTAGGGATTACAGATGTTGATCCCATTGAATATAAATTGATGTTTGAAAGATTTCTAAATCCAGAACGTGCTACAATGCCCGATATTGATATAGATTTTCCAGATGATAGAAGAGATGAAGTGGTTGAATATGCTATTTCAAAATATGGTAATGACCATGTTGCACATATTGTTGCTTTCGGAACTTTACGAGGAAGACAAAGCTTTAGGGATTGTGGTCGTATTTTAAACATATCAATCTATAAAATTAACAATGCTTCCAAGCTAATTAATCCAAATGGATTAGAAGATACCTATAAAAAGAACAAAAGATTCTCTGTCATGATCAATTCTGACAAGCAATTAAAAGAATGTTTTGAACTGGCTTTAAAGATAGAAGGAACCCCACGTCATATAACACAACATGCTGCAGGTATCGTAGCCAGTAGTAAGAAACTCCTTGATGTCGCTCCGATTGTTGCAATTGATCCAACAATCAATGCAACTCAATATGATATGACACACCTTGAAAGTATTGGACTTATCAAAATAGACTTTCTAGGTTTACGTAACCTATCAATCATTGATAGAATTTCAAAAGTAATTAGACAAACAGAACCAGACTTTCAGATCCATAAAATCCCACTTGATGATATGAAGACATTTGAGTTAATCGGAAAAGGGGAGACCATTGGTATTTTCCAACTGGAATCATCCGGAATGAAGTCTCTATTAAAAAAGATGAATCCAAGTAGATTCCTCGATATTGTCGATACCATAGCACTTTATCGACCAGGTCCCATGGAAAACATTCCACAGTACTTAGAAAACCGTAAAAACCCACAGAAGATAGATTACTATCATGATGATTTAAAAGAAATTACCTTAGATACATTTGGTATTCTTGTATATCAAGAGCAAATAATGGCTGTGGCTCAAAAGTTTGCTGGTTTTACACTGGCTAAAGCGGATATTTTAAGACGTGCTATGAGTAGTAAAGATGCAGAAATACTACAATCTTTAGAAGTTGAATTTAAAGAAGGCGCTATTTCAAAGGGTTATACAGAGAAACTTGCAACCTTTATATTCAAATTAATATTTAAGTTTGCAAACTACGGTTTTAATAAATCACACTCGGTTGCATATGGCCTTGTGGCATATCAATTGTCATACTTAAAAGCAAACTACTCAGAGTTTTTCTATACAGAACTCTTAAATTCTGTTATTGGTGATGAACACAGAACTAAGATGTATATTGATGAGTGTCAAAGGTTGGGTGTAAAGCTTGAAGTACCTGGACTCAACACAAGTGCTGTTGTTTACGAAATACATGAAAACTTGATTCGTATGCCTCTAACAATAATTAAAGGTATCAGTAAAAATATTTCTGAAGTAATCGTTAATGATCGTATAGAAAATGGAATCTATAAATCATTTGTAAATGCAGTTGTAAGACTCACTTCATTAAAAATTAACTTAAAACAATTAGAAGCTCTAATTGATGCTGGAACCTTTGATATCTTTGGTTTAAATAGAAACACAATGCGATCCAATCTTGATGAAGTCTTACTTTATGCAAATCTAATAACAATACAAGATACTAACAATAATACAATATTCAATTATGCACTGGTATCAGAGCCGCAAATTGAAATCTTGGATCACTTAGCAAAAGATTCCCTTAAATTTGAATTTGAAGCGCTGGGAATGTACTTAAGTGATTATCCAACAAAATCATTCAGAACAAAATATAAAACAACATCACTTTATCACTTGGTTCCGCAGTATGCTGCATACCGTGTCATTGTTAAGATAGACCGCATTAGAGAACATCTAGCCAAAGACGGGCGTACAATGGCATTCTTACAAATTAGCGATGAAACAGGGTCTATGGATGCTGTAATGTTTAATAATGTCTATGAACACTTTAGAGGGAAAATAGAACTGGATGATATTGCACTGATAAAGGGGCAAGTAAAAGAAGAAGGTTCTATAATAATAAAAGATTTCCATATATTTGAAACTTGATTTCACCTACAGTTCACAGTAATAAGTTAAAATATGAATAAGAAACGGGAGGCTTACATATGATAAAAATATTAGTAGTAGATGATGAAGCTAAAATTAGAGCTGTTGTTAAAGAATATGCAAAAGTATCAGGATTTGAATGTGATGAAGCAGCAGATGGACTTGAAGCGATTGAATGTATCAAAGCAAATGATTATGATGTTGTAATCATGGATGTAATGATGCCAAATCTAGATGGCTTCTCAGCAAGTAAAGAGATAAAAGCTATTAAAGACGTTCCAATTATTATGCTGTCAGCAAGAACTGATGAGTTTGATAAATTGTTGGGATTTGATCTAGGTATTGATGATTATGTTACAAAACCATTTTCACCAAAAGAGTTAATGGCACGTATTAAGGTTGTACATGAACGTAGAAAAACTAAGGTACATACTAAATATAGTTTTTCAGGACTGGATATTGATGTTACGGGGCGTACTGTAAGTATTGATGATGTTAGGGTGAATTTAACACCTAAAGAATTTGATTTACTGGTATTCTTAGTAATTCATGAAAACCAAGCCTTATCAAGAGATATCTTGTTAGATAAAGTTTGGAATTATAATTACTATGGTGATTATAGAACTGTCGATACACACATTAAGATGCTAAGACAAAATCTTGGACCTTATAGAGACTATATTAAGACAGTGAGAGGAACAGGTTACAAATTTGAAGTCAACGTTCAATGACATGGCTTTTAGAGTATGGTCATACTTCCTTGTGTTTATAGGACTGATGCTCATACTCTTATGGATGTTACAAATAACATTCTTAGAACCTTATTATAGAGCCAGTCGAACTAAAAATGTAACATTCTCAATCAGTGAAGTTCAACGCTTAATGCAAGATAAGTCTGATAATGATACGAAGTCTAAATTACGACTTCTTTTTGCACGTGAAAATATGTGTGCCATTGTCTATAATGAGCAAGGGATCGAGGTCATGGAGATTGCAGTTGATATAATTGGACCTAACTGTTATCTTGATGACTTAAGCCACCAATCTAAACAAGAGTATATTGATATTGTTAAAAGTTCCAACAAGAAAGAAATCGATGTACCATTTAGAAATGAATATTTTGACCAAGCCATGGGTTTTCATGGTAAAGAAATTATGATTAACGAAGAACCACACTATATATTTATCAATACACCTATGAAACTCCTGGATTCAACACTAGAAGTCTTAAAGAATCAATTTATGATGGTAACCATCTTTATACTTGGAATTGGTACAACAGTTGCCATTCTATTAGCTAGAAAGTTAGCATACCCAATCCATGCCATGAATGAATCAGCTAAAAAACTTGCTAAAGGGGACTTTAATGTTAAGTTTGTGGGTGAAGGGTATATGGAGGCCATTGAACTTTCTAATACACTAAACTATGCAACATTAGAATTCAGTAAAACTGATGAACTGAGAAGAGATCTTGTTGCAAACGTATCCCATGATATCAAAACACCCCTAACAATGATTAAGGCATATGCTGAGATGATTGTAGATATATCAGGTAATGATGAAGTGACACGTAATGCCCACTTAAAGGTAATTCTAGATGAATCAAATCATTTAGAGAAACTTGTTAATGACATGCTTTCTTTATCTCAATTTGAATCCAAGGTACTTGAAATTAATGAAAGTGTCTTTAATCTAAAAGAACACATTGACAATACATTGAACCTGTTTCAAGGTGTTGATACTAGTTTCGAGGTAGATGTCAGTCCAAAAGTATTTGTAAGTGCTGATGAAATCAAAATGGGACAGGTGCTCTTCAACTTTGTTAACAATGCAATTAAGCACTCAAACAAGGCTGATAAAGTAAAAATATCTGCCAAAACAAACCGTGGTGTTGTTACTGTGAGTGTTCAAGACTATGGAGATGGTATTTCTCTAAGCGATCAAAAACATATATGGGATCGTTATACTCAAATTAACAAACATCATACACGTAAAACAAGTTCAAGTGGTCTGGGACTATCCATTGTATCGGCAATTTGTGATGCAACAGGATCTGATTATGGGGTTGAAAGTACACCAGGTGAGGGAGCACGCTTCTTCTATAC
>JAAYGI010000069.1 GCA_012727815.1 Erysipelothrix sp. | reverse complement strand
TCTTCATTTAAAGGATGATAATCTGCTTTTATTTCTATTTCATCGCCACTTTTGCAACTTCAATTTCAGCTTTAAAACTCCATGTCGTTCTTTTCGATAAAAACCTTGCGTCATCAGGTCCAACTAGGTATGTTGTCATATAATATATGTCCTCCTACAAAAAATCAAACTAATACTACTATACCATGATTGCTTATATAATAAAGAGCTTTTTCATGTCTAATTGTTTTTGTTTTCCTTTCAAAAAACGACTATCTTAAATTTTGTTTTTCTCTTCTACTTGAAACCAGTTTTTAAACCAATAAGTACTCAAGATATCATTATCTCATTCACAATTACACTAAAATAAGTTACACTAATCTTAATAAGGAGTGATTATAGTGGGTAATAGAAGAAAAAAGATACTAGATACAATTGAATCTCAAACAGTTGCAATTAGTGCATCTAAACTTGCTAATATGTTTGATGTATCAAGACAAGTAATTGTCGGGGATGTTGCCCTATTAAGAGCACAGGGCGAACCTATTAAAGCAACAGCAAGAGGCTATGTTATTGTAAGAGAAGATGGAAGATACATTGCTAAGGTTGCTGTAAATCACTCAGAAGAAGATACTAAAGATGAACTCATAAGAATAGTTTCACTTGGTGCTTATATACTTGATGTTGTCGTTGAACACCCTGTGTATGGTGAGATTAGTGGACAACTAGATATCAAAACAATTGAAGATGTAGATGAGTTCATCAATAACTTCAATCGTAATGATATTGAACTTCTAAGTAAACTTACAAAAGGTATTCACCTGCATACATTATCATGTGAATCAAAAGAGCAATATGATCTTGTTTGCAGTTCATTAAAAGAAGCAGGATACCTACTCTAATCTTTAAAGTTACGCTGATATTTCATGATGTGTCTTGACACCTTTGCGATATACCTTTACAATGTGTCTTGACACATACCGGGAGGTATCATATGAGAAGAAATAATAATGTAAAACACTTAGCAATATCAGGCTTACTAACTGCAGTGGCAATTCTAATACCCATGTTTATGCCTATTAAACTTATATTACCTGCATCAACATATACTTTAGCAAGTCATGTTCCTGTATTTATTGCAATGTTCATCAGCCCACAGGTAGCTGTTATGGTTGCTTTAGGAACAACATTTGGATTTGCGATGACTTTCCCACCAATTGTTGCATTACGTGCATTATCTCATCTAATCTTTGCACTACCAGGAGCAATATATTTAAAGAAACATAAGATCTACACAAGCAAACAAAGAATTATCTTTAGCGTACTCATTAGCATATTACATGCCATTGGCGAATTTACTCTCGTAGCACTTGTTTCTATGAAGGGTATCAATATGAGTATTCTACTTCAATTTGCATTATTCTTGGGACTAGGGACATTCATACACAGTATGGTGGACTTCTTTATTGCCCTGATGGTATCAGATACCTTAAAATTACAATGATATTATTTAATACTTCAAAATATAGATTCAACATAATTCTTTCTAATATTTTTAATGTGATAGTATTCTGAAATTTTCGTAAAATATATACAATCAAAACGATATACGTTAAGATGTTGAATATAGATTACAAGAGGTGTTTTATGATAAATATAATTATTGGACTCTTTTTAATATTGATCGATATTACTATTACAGTACCGCAAACTA